>DASQPH010000124.1:0-20843 GCA_035644055.1 Chthoniobacterales bacterium | reverse complement strand
GCGAGCCGATCGTAGTTTTCGCCAAGCTGCACATGAGAGTGCGCGTCGGATGCGGTCGTGAACCGAATTCCCTTCTCAATCGCGAGCCGAATAATTTCGTCGGAGGGATAAAGTTCGTTCACTGGTTTGCGCCAGCCGGCGGTTGATAGCTCGATGGCGAGACCGCGTGCCGCTATCAAATCGAGCGTTTCGGAAACCAGATCGCGGATCGCCGCCGTTGGCCGATGGCCGTGGATCTTGATCAGATCGAGATGCGACAGGCAATCGATTAGTCCCGTCGAGGCGATCTCGCGGATGCGGCGAAAGTAATCGACGTAAACGTCCTCGATCTCGCGTCCGGAAAATTGTTCAGCGCCGGCGGGCACGCTATCGAACATCTGATCGGGGCGATCGAGATAGTGGACGGAGCCAAGAACAAAATCGAGCCGCTCCCAGTTTTTCTCCACCCACGCGCGCCCCCCGGCGGAAGTTTCCGGATCATTATCGAGCTCAATCCCGGCGCGAATTTTGATGTCGGGATTCGCCGCGCGCAGTTTCTCCAGCTCCTCAAAATCAACCCCGGCGTGATAACGATCGTGATCGGTGAACGCGATATCGGTCAGCCCGCGTTCACGCGCGCTCTCGATCCACGGCTGGAGCAGCGTCTGCGTGTAGGGTTGGACCCGGTGTCCCTGCGGGTGACTGTGGTAGTCGGAAATTAAACGCAAAGTTCGTCGCGTCCGCTACGGCGCCGTCATGAACTTCTGCCGGAGGCGCAGCTCGGGATATTGCGGAAAGAAAACTTCGCAGATGAACACTTTGTTCGGCGACAGATCGCGCGTCGCAATCGTCGCGGGATAATCGACGTGCTCCGACGGATTGATAAGAACGGTCCCGGGTTTGTCCTCAAAGGCGTGGTTATCCGACCAGATCGTGAGGATCGCCTCAGTCGAGTTACGCAGATAGATCTCGAACCGTTGCTCGCTCGGAAAATCGAGAACGACGGCGCGCTTGGCCACGTTCTTGAGCGAGAGGCTCACCTGGAGCTGGCGCACTTCGGACAATTTCACCGGCTCAGGCGAGAGCTTGAGCTCCAGGAGGAGACCGCGGAGCCGCGCGTCCTTGTAATTCGGCACCGGATTCGACGACGAAAAAGGATGGAGCAGCCGGCTGAACCATCCGCGTTTTTCGGGCGAGGCCGTCGGATCCTGGGCGGAAAGACGAGCCGTCATCGCGAAAATCACGAGGGCAAAAGCAAGGCACCGGCTCATCAGCGGCTAATCAGCCCCGAAAGCTTTCGGGGTTGCACAAATCCTGTCAAACCCTTTATCAATCGGCCATGAAAAGCGTCGCGGTTGGTGTTTTTTTGGCGCTGACTTTCGCGACCTGCGGTTTGGCGAAAACGCATTCGACGTTTCGCGCGCACGTCCAAGCGAACCCCAGGGACGGTCCGGCATTCTCCACAAAGCTGCGGCTCTTCGGCCGCGACGTGACGATCGAGAAAGTGCCGACGCTGTCGGAAAACGACGTGACCGGGTTGCGAACTTATCGCGCGGCGGACGGAACTCACGGCGTCTTGTTTGAGTTGAATGAGCATGGGCGTCTGGCGCTGGATACGTTGAGCATCGAGCGGCGAGGTGGTTCGCTTTTTGTTTTCATCAATGGACGGCCGGCCGCCGAACTTCAGATCGATCGGCGCGTTTCCGACGGGAAGATTTACATCGCGTCCGGGCTAAGCGCGAACGACATCGAGTTGCTGAAGAAGGATTGGCCAGCGCGGAAGTAAGATGCGAGCCGCCTTGCTCCTTAGCTTGATCGCGATCGCATCGAGTCGCGCGGAGCCGCTCAACCTCGTTTTGCCGACGGACAACGACGCACTGCTTCGCGGCGACGGCCCGGCGTTTTACCAATACATCGAGCGCGATTATCACGGCGAAAAGTCGACGCCGTGGGAAGGCGGCCGTTACGGTTTCGTCCGTAATCCGGTCGAAACGTCCGCTGGAATTATCTACACGCGGTTGCACGAAGGGATGGACATCAAACCGCTTCAGCGCGACGCCAGCGGCGAACCGCTCGACGCCGTCCGCGCGATCGCGCCTGGCGTGGTCGTGCACGCGAGCTCGGTGGCCGGTTATTCGAACTACGGCCGTTACGTAGTGGTCGAGCATCGGTTCGACGGCTGCAAATACTACAGCCTTTACGGCCATCTCAGCTCGATCTCGGTGCGCCCCGGACAACATGTGCAGCAACGCGATCAGCTCGGCGTGATGGGCCACACCGGCGAAGGATTGAACCAGGCGCGCGCGCATGTGCACCTCGAATTGAATCTGATGTTGAGCCGGCAATTCGAGGCGTGGCACGCGGCCTCTTTCAAAAACGAGCCGAACCATCACGGGCTTTACAACGGATTGAATCTCGTCGGCATCGACATCGCCCGGCTCTATCTCGCCCTCCAGAAACGACCAAACCTAACGATTCCGGAATTTCTCGCGGAAGAGGAAACGCTTTACCGGGTGCTGGTGCCAGCCTCGCGCAATTTCGATCTCGCAAAATTTTATCCATGGATGGTTCGCGATCGAGGCGACGGCGAACCCGCAAGCTGGGAGGTTTCATTCAATCGGGCCGGAGTGCCGCTGAGGATTCAGCCGAACGCGAAAGCAGTTTTGGAACCCGAATTGTCTTACATGAAGCCGGGCAGTGTCGACGGCGGCATCCTTACGATGGATCGCATTGCCGGTCGCGGAGCGAACGCCCATCTGTCGGAGAAGGGCACGAAGTTCATGCGGCTGCTGATCTGGTAGGGACGCCGCGCTGCGGCGTCCGAAGAGGGCAGGCCGGGGATCGCGATCCGGACGCCGCAGCGCGGCGTCCCTACCATCCCTTCCCAGCGCAACGAGAATGTTCTATGCTCTGCAGACAAGCAGATGAGCAAGATTTCCCGGCGAAAATTCCTTGGGCTTGGTGCGCTGGCATTGCCGGCGGTGCTGGGTGCGGACTCGGCGGCGTTCGAAACGACGGCGTTGCGCGTCACGAAACTGCAGCATGGCACGGGCAATTGTCGCTTTGTTCATTTCAGCGATTTCCATTACAAGGGCGACGCGGATTACGCGGCGGAAGTTGTGCGGAGCATCAACGAGCTCGCGCCGGACTTCGTTTGTTTCACCGGCGATCTTGTTGAAGAAGCGCACTTCGCGCCGGAAGCGTTTGGATTCATCCGGCAGATCACCGCGCCGGTTTACGGCTCGCCTGGCAATCACGATTATCAAAGCGGGGTTGTGCGCGCGGATTTCACCGAAGCGTTCAACGCAACCGGCGGCGCGTGGCTGGCCGACGACTCCGCGTTGCTCGCCGAACACAATCTGGAACTCGTCGGTCTCGGTCGCCGCGGCGTTCGCGCCTTTAAAGAACCGCGCGCGAAGCGGCAAATTCTTTTGCTCCATTATCCGCAGGTCGCGAATGGCGTCGGCCGCCGCTTCGATCTGATCCTCGCCGGCCACTCGCACGGCGGACAAGTCCGGTTGCCGATCTACGGCGCCCTGGTTTTGCCGAAAGGCGTCGGCGCTTATGAGCACGGCTTCTACGAAACGCCGGGTGGTCCGCTCTACGTCAATGCCGGCATTGGCACTTATCGCATTCCGTTCCGGTGGAATTGCCCGCCGGAACTGACGCTGATCACGATCTAACTAGCACGACGTCGGCACGCGTTGCGCGAGCGCGACGGCATGCGGGATCGCGCCGACGACAAAGCTCAGGCATTCCACGGCGCCAGAAGGTTTGCCAGGCAACGCGATAACCAGCGCCCGTTCCACGATGGCCGCAAGACTGCGCGAGAGAATTCCGTTCGGCGTGATTTTTATGGACTCGCGCCGCATCGTTTCGCCGAAGCCGGGAATCTCGACGCGCATAATCGCGCGGATTGCTTCCGGCGTGACATCGCGAACAGCCACACCAGTTCCGCCAGTGAGAAGGACGAGTCCGCATCCCTGATCGGAAAACGAGCGAATCGTTTCCTGGATGCGCGGGACGTCGTCCGGAACAATCGCTTCACTCAAGACTTGCCAGCCATATTTCTCGGCTGTTTCCTTGAGGGCCGGTCCGCCGAGATCTTCGTATTCGCCGGAAGTCGCGCGGTCGGAAACGGTGATGATGCCGACGGTGACTTGCATACGTCAAGAACCCGAAATGACGAATGACCCGTAACGCAGCCTGCAAAGCAGGCGAGGCCGGGCTTTCCAATGACGAATGACGAATGAATGACAAAGCCCGAATGAGCAAAGAATTGCGCGGCTCCGATTTCGGATTTCGGGTTTCGTCATTCCTTCGTCATTCGTCATTCGGGCTTCGTCATTCGCGACGACTCACCACGCGCTTTGTCTTTTCGACCAACCGCACCTCGCCAATCTCCATCTCCTTATCCACAGCCTTGCACATGTCGTAGATGGTTAGCAGCGCCACCGTCACGCCGGTGAGCGCTTCCATTTCGACACCGGTTTGCGCAACGGTCCGGGCGGTGCAGTTAACGGTCGCCGCGTTTTTCGCCAACTCGATGTCGATCTTCACTTCGCTGAGTGGGATCGTGTGACAGAGCGGGATCAGGTGCGCGGTTCGTTTGGCCGCCTGGATGCCGGCCAACCGCGCCGTCGCGATTACATCGCCTTTCGCGATCTCGTTCTGGCGAATCAGCGTCACGGTTTCTTTCGCCAGCACGATCCGCCCTTCTGCGATTGCGGTGCGCGCGCTCAATGGTTTTGCCGACACGTCGACCATTTTCGCCCGGCCGTCGCCGCCGATATGAGTGAGCCGCCTGGCTTTCTGGTCACTGGTCACAGGTCACTCGTCACTTCCCTGTCACCCGCCGATGGCGACCATCATCCGCCCGGGCTGATAGTTTTCGCGGAAGTCGTGCTGCTCCGGTTTGCGTTCGACCACGTCGAGGAAAAACTGCCGCAGCTCAGCGTCGCTCGCGCCCGCCCGTAGCACTTTCATGATGTCGAATTCGAGATAACTGCCGAGGCACGGCCGGAGTTTTCCGTCGCAAGTGAGGCGGAGTTTGTTGCAGCTCTCGCAGAAATGCAGATTCGTCATCGCGCCGATAAAACCGAGCCGCTGATCACGGCACCCGACCTTGTAATAAGTGGACGGGCCGTTCGTGCGAAAGGTCGGTTCGGGAATGAGCGTCCCGAAATGCGCCTCAATATTTCGTCGCGCTTCGGCAATCGGCAGAAAATTATTTTCGTCGAGGACATCGCTGTGACTCACCGGCATGAGCTCGATGAAGCGCAGAATCAGATTCCGTTTCGCGGCGAATTCCACGAGCGGAATCAATTGATCTTCGTTGCGGCCACGCATCAGGACGCAGTTCAGTTTGATCAAGGGAATCTGCGCGGCGATTGCAGCGTCGATGCCGTCCAGAACTTGCGGTAGAAAATCGCGGCCGGTCGTTTGCGCGTAGGCCTGGCGGTCCAGGGTATCGAGCGAAATGTTGACGGAATTTACCCCCGCCGCTCGCAGCGCGGCCGCCATGGTTTCTTCTGGAGCCGCTTCGCTGTGCGAAGCGCCTTGCAACGTCGATCCCGCGTCGCCCCCAGGGCGACGGCTCCAGCGCGCGAGCAACGTACCATTGGTCGAAATGCCGATATCGTTGATGCCGGGAATGGCCGGCAACCGCTGAACGAAACCGAGCACGTCGCGGCGCGTCAACGGTTCGCCGCCGGTGACGCGCACCTTGGAAACGCCGAGCTCCGCCGCGATGCGAATGAGCCGCAATGTTTCCTCGTAAGTCAGCACGTCCTCGCGCGCGAGCCACTCCTGCAATTCGTGCGGCATGCAGTAGGTGCAACGCTCGTTGCAACGGTCCGTGATCGAAACGCGCAAATACGAAATGCGATGGCCGTATCGATCTTCCATTAGAGGCGCAAGGTTACGGTCGTGTTACGATTGAATCAAGATGCACCGATTGACTCAACCACCGACCGCCGTATCTTTTTCAACATGAAGCGTCAAATTTTTCTTCGGGCGCTGACTCTCTGTCTTTGCGCCACCGCATTCGTTCTCACCGGTTGTGCCACTCCTGAACAGCGGATCTCGGATCATCCCGAGATTTTCCAAACATTGTCGCCGCGCGACCAGGAATTGGTGAAAGTGGGAAAGATCCGTGAAGGAATGTCGATGGACGCAGTTTGGGTCGCCTGGGGAACGCCAGACCAGAAAGCGACCGGCGTAGCGCGCGGAAAACCGGTCGAGACCTGGATCTACAACGACTACTATTACGCGAATTCGTACTATCCTTATCCGTACGGCCCGTTCGGTTACGGCGGATATTTCGGAGGCGGCGTAGTATTTCATCGTCATGGCGGCCATCGCTTCGCCATTATCGGCGATCCGTTTTACGATCCATTTTTCTATTCCTACATTCCGCCGCGGGTCGCCTATCCGTCGAAAACGGTGACCTTCCAGGGCGGGCGCGTGGTTTCCATCCAGGTCATGACGCAGCCGCGCTACTAAGCGCGACCCGGCGAGCGGACTTGTTGTTCTCCGGCGGAAACGCCATCTTTGCGCGATGGCTTACGGATCCTTCCGCCAATTCCTCGAGGCGCTCGATCAGGCTGGCGAATTGACGCGCGTTTCGGTCCCGGTCGAGACCGACCTGGTCATCAGCGAATGGGCGAATCGCGAGATGAAATCGTCCGATGGCGGGAAAGCATTGCTGTTCGAGCAGCCGACGATTGATGGGCGGCCGTCGCAGTTTCCAGTGGCGATCAACACGATGGGATCGCGGCGTCGGATGGCGATGGCGCTCAAGCTCGATAGCATCGACGATCTCGCGCAGGAAATTCAACTGATCCTGAAAGCGAAACCGCCGACGGACCTGCGCGAAGGCTGGAGCCTCCTCAAACAAGGACTCAATTTGCTGCATGCACGTCCGAAGCATGCGAGAGAGGGCGCGTGCCAGGAAGTGGTGCATCTGTTTGAGGAAATCCCAAGCTCCAAATCCCAAGCTCCAACAAGACTAACATTCGCTGACCTGCCCATTTTGAAATGCTGGCCGAAGGATGGCGGCCGGTTCATCACGTTGCCCAATGTGCATACGCGCGATCCGGAAACGGGCGCGCGGAATGTCGGGATGTATCGGATGCAGGTTTACGACGACCTAACGGCTGGAATGCATTGGCAGGTCCACAAGGTTGGGGCGCGACACGGGAAGCGTTATTACGAACGCGGTGAGCGAATGCCGGTGGCGGTCTGTCTCGGGGGCGATCCGGCTTACACGTTTGCGGCGACGGCTCCGTTGCCGGACGGACTGGATGAAATTCTTTTCGCGGGATTCATTCGCAAGAAATCAGTCGAGCTCGTGCCGTGCAAGACGATCGATCTCGAAGTGCCGGGCGACGTGGATTTCGTGCTGGAAGGTTACGTGCAGCCCGGCGAGATGCGGCCCGAGGGACCGTTTGGGGATCACACTGGGTTCTACACGGCACTCGAGGATTACCCGGTCTTTCATCTCACCGCGATCACGCACCGGCGCGATGCGGTTTATCCCACGACGATCGTCGGCATTCCGCCGATGGAGGATTTTTACATGGGCGACGCGAGCGTCCGGATTTTTTTGCCGGTGTTCAAAATGAATTTCCCGGAGCTGGTGGACATGACGCTGCCGCCCGAAGGCGTGTTTCACAATCTCGTGTTCGTCAGCATTCGGAAACAATATCCGTATCAGGCTTTCAAGGTGATGCACGGGCTCTGGGGCATGGGGCAGATGATGTTCAGTAAATACATTGTGGTCGTGGATGAGGACTGCGACGTGCACAACACGAGCGAAGTCCTGTTTCGCCTATGCGCCAATACCGATCCGGAGCGGGACAGCACAATCATTCGCAACCCGAGCGATTCGCTCGATCACGCGCCCACCTCGCAAAATATCGGATCGCACATGGGCTTCGACGCGACGCGGAAACTTCCAGGCGAAAACTATCATCGGACCTGGCCGGAACTTCTGAAGATGACCGACGAAGCGCAGGCGATCGTCGATCAGTTGCGGAAGCGATAGGGCGAGACGCGGTCGAGCGCGCCGGAGAAACACGCCAAACCGCGGCGGCTCGACGGCGTCTCGCCCTACCGACTAGGGCTTGCGAAAGTAGCCGCCACCCATTTCGTCTTCGACGAGTCCGC
Source organism: Chthoniobacterales bacterium (assembly GCA_035644055.1). Lineage (GTDB taxonomy): Bacteria > Verrucomicrobiota > Verrucomicrobiia > Chthoniobacterales > UBA10450 > AV80. Next base: position 12,695 of record DASQPH010000124.1, on the reverse strand, counting down.
CAGGCGGAACATGACGCAAATTGTAAACGCGATGCGGCGGATATGGGCTCACGTAAAAGCCGGGCCTTTCGGTCGGATGTGCGAATGGGAAACCGCCGCGCGGTGGCGGACCGTAACGAACGGCGTTCGCTTCATCAATCGACGCGCCGATGATTGCGCCGGTGTTAGCGCCGATCAATGCGCCAACTGCGGCACCCTCGGCGCTATGATGCGAGGTAAGGCCCCCGATGACCGCGCCGGTCGCCGCTCCCCAACCTGCACCCTGACCGGTTGCGGTATCACAGGATGTAAAAGCCACCGCGATGAACAAGGCGATCGCGATCATAAGCAAAAGATTCTTCTTCATGATGTGCCGGATGAAATTGTCTCGGATAAATTTTGACGGTGATTTAGCGCTTCGCATTCAAGCAAAGTCGAAGAAGTTGGCCCGCGATCCGCCCGCTCTTTTGAATCTTACTCAGTCTGTACTCCTTATCGAAAACGCGGAATCGATCTTTTTTCATGCGGCGCAGCAGCGTGTGATAGACCGAGGCCATGATTTCCGCGGCCACCATGGAGCGACGATCTTCCCGCGGCAGTAACGCCGCGGCCCGCGAGAAAAAATCCTCCGCGCGGTCGCTCTCAAATTCCATCAGGCGCACGAAAGCATCGCTGTATACGCGCTGGCCGAGATTGGTCTCGGGATAATCGAATCGCGCCAGATCTTCCTGCGGTAAATAAATCCGACCGCTAGTGAGATCCTTGCCGACATCGCGAATGATATTTGTCATCTGCAAGGCTAACCCCAGTTGAACCGCATAGTCGCGGCAGGCTGAATTGCGATATCCAAAGATCTCAATGCTTACCAGGCCGACGGCGCTGGCGACGCGATAACAATAGAGCCGCAAATCTTCGAAGGTCTGATACCGCACGTTCCCCAGATCCATCTCCACGCCGTCGATGATTTCGTCGAGCATTGCCGGCGTGATTGCGTACTTCGCGTAAAGCCCGCGCACGTCGCGAGCGAGAGCCGGTTCGCCGCCCGTGGGCTCGCGAATCCAGGTTCGCCACGCGCCGAGATCGGCGGCTTTTTGGCCGAAGGTCGCCTCAGCGGAATCCGCAATGTCGTCCACGACGCGGCAGAACGCGTAGAAGATGGTTATGTCGTTTCGGCGTTCCCGCCCGAGCGCGACAAAAGCGAGCGCGAGGTTCGACTTACTATCTCGCGTGATCTTGGCGGCATTCACGGACTAATATTTTATCTCGGATTGGATCCACGTCTCCTGGTTGATCCGACGCGTCTCGCATTGCCGGAAAAGACAGACCCACGAAGCGAGGAGCCAGCCGGTCACCAATCCACGCAGGCAGACGTAAATAATTTTCCAGCCGATCACGGCCACGATGCGATCGGCGATTGCGGCGCGGACAATCGCGTCGAACGCGATCAGGAAAAAATAGTGGATCGCCGCGATGAGTAAGAACCAGCCGAGCCGGAATAGATTCGTGCGGACAAATTCCTTGTGGGCATGGAACGCGGCTCGCAGCGTCTCGTTATGCAAGACGAGCGAAACTTGCATCGAGCAAAAGGCGATGATGAGCGCGCACATGATGAAGCGCTCGCCGGGCAGATAATCGAGCACGTCCGGCACATTCATGAAATACGCGAGCAAGAGAGGGCCGCGGACGATCACCGTGCTCACCAGCACCACGATGCCGGCCCACTCGAGCACGTAACTGAATCGTCGCATGGCGAAGCCGAACAGATCTTGTTCGCCAAAGCTCAGGCCCTTGATCCACGCCAGGCAAACCGTGATCAGGTAAACCTGGATGTAAACGCCGAAGAGATATTCGAAAATGAACGCGACCGCGTCGACGGTCGCCGACATTCGCAGGAGCCGTGCCGCCGGCTCAGTTGTCCCCCACTCCGGCAATCGCCAGAACGCGATCGGTTTCATCAAGGTCGCGATCGCGCTGATTAGGAACACGAGATAGATCAGGTATCCCCAAAAGCCGTAACGTTTTCCGAGCGCGCGGATGAGCGCGACGTGCAAACCGCGCCAGTTGATGATCAGCAGCACGGCTGCAATGATCGAAAGTGGATAGGTCGTGGTGGCGTTATCGAAAATCCCGGCGACGCCTTCCAGCGTCGGCAATGGCACTTCTCGCCAAACCTCCACGAAGGCCGGCCATTCCCATGTGCTCGGCGCGGTGACCTGGCTGAAATCCAGATCCGCCATCCCGTGAAGGGGCGTGAAGGTGGCAAACTGAAAAACCGAGTAAGCGAAGCCGAGGAGCGCGAACGTCACCCAGATGCGTTTAAACCGCAGGATGCACCGCAGACCGTCCCGCAACGCGAGCCGGATCGGATTAAAAAAAAGGACGATGAGATACCCGACGCAAAGTCCGAGCAGCGGATAGATGCGCGGAATGCTCGAGAGCATTGGCCTGGCCTAACGAATGATTCCCCAGTGCCAGGTGAAGGGCCAGTAAACGAAGAGCCCGCGCCCGACCAGGTTCGGCTCGGGCACCGGACCCCAATAACGGCTATCGGAACTGTGCGCGCTGTTATCCCCCATCGCGAAGTAACTGTGTTGCGGCACGGTAAAAGGCTTTGTCGGATCCAAATAAGTTCCTTGCCCAGTGTACCCGTGATAAGGCGGCTTCGCTGCCATGACCCGCTCGAATCCGAAACCCTCGGCCAATCGACCGTTCTGGTAGAGAAGCGGCGGCTGGACTTTCAAAGTGTCCCCCGGCAAACCGGCCAGACGTTTAATGTAGAAGGAATGTTCGCCGGTCATGCGATCGGGCGGAATGTCCGGAATATTGTCGGTCCGGAAAACGAAGACATCGCCCCGGTGCGGCCGGATAAAATTGTAGCTGAATTTATCGACGAAAACCTGATCGCCAGTGTCGACGGCGCCGCGCGCGATGACCTGGCCTTTCTTATAGCGCATGTTTTTTTCCACTCTGAAATCCGCGAGCAGCGTGTCGGGCGAAGCGTACACGAAACGGATCGGGGCCTGGTTCCGGAAGTAGATTTCGGAAAAGATAAAAAAGAAGGCAATCTTCTTCGTTCTGACCTCCGTGATCTCATCGTCCTCCGCGGAGACGACGTTGATGTAGTTGCGGCCGAAGACGAAGAACTCCGCGACCTGGCGCAGGATGTTGGGCTTGGAGCCGTCTGCCGGATAACTTTTCCAATACCAGCCGTCGGCGCGCTTCTCATACTGCGGCAGCTGATCGATGGGGATCTCCGCTTCGTTCGCAACGAACGCGCGATGCCCGATGATCCCGTTCAACGTCGGCTGCATCGAGCCCGTTGGGATTTTGAATGGCTGAAGGAAATAGGACCGCACCCCGATCGCGACGACCACGGCCACCAGAATCACTTCCACATTCTCGCGCCAGGACGCGTCCTTGGGAGCGGGCAAGTGTTTCGCGTAAAGATCGTGGAGCCGATCGGTTTCCTCCTTCGCTTTCGCCTCGTTGCGGTCCTTCAAACTCTGGCGGAGCGCCTCGATCTGGAGCCGAAAATCTCCCATCGTGTTCTCGCTCATCACATCGCGCCGATAGCGCAACAGTTTCTCCGCATGCCGGATCATGAGATGCCCGTGCTTGACGTATTTCTTGGTGAACATGAAAAGCCGAACGTAACCGCTCCGCCCGCTTTGCAAACAGGATTGTCGGTGCCACGGTTGCGGTGAACACTTGATGTATTCGATTCCTGTTCCCACGAAAACGCGCGATCATCGCCGCACGCCATGTCTGTCACGGAATATCTAAAGGCCATTGAGAGGGCGCTCAGCCGCGGCGATGCCACCGAGCATACCTACCGATCCTACCTGCAGGCGTTTCTCGAATCGCGACACGCGATTGACGCCACGAACGAGCCGAAGCGCGAGAAGTGCGGTGCCCCTGACTACGTGGTATCGCGTCGAAAAGATCGCCTCACGATTGGCTACGTCGAGGCGAAGGATGTCGGCGTCGATCTAACGCAGGTGGAAAAAAATGAACAGCTTGCCCGCTACCGGCAGCACCTTCCGAATCTTCTTCTCACGGATTACCTCGAGTTTCGCTGGTTCGTCCAGCGAGACGGGAAGTCCAAGGAAGAGGGCCGTGTCGGTCTAGGGCGTGTCGGACCGGGCGGCAAAATTGTTTTCGACGCTGACGAACAGGCGAAAGCGATCCAGCTCATCGATTCTTTTCTCATCGAGAAACCGTTGCGAATCACTACGGCGCACGATCTCGCCGTGCGGCTCGCGCATTTTACCCATTTAATTCGTGACATCATCGCGGAGGCCTACACGAACGGCGGAGCCTCGCAGCAATTGCGTGATTGGCGCGCCGCCTTTGCCGCGACCTTGCTGCCGGAGTTGGACGTGCAGCCCGACAAAATCAAGGAGAAGGAAGCAGTCGCCGAATTCGCCGACATGTTCGCGCAGACTCTCGCCTACGGCCTCTTCTCGGCGCGCGCCGCCAGCCCTGGCGGGCGATTCAGCCGCGAACAGGCGCGGAAACTCATTCCGCGCACGAACCCGTTCCTTCGCACTTTCTTCGAGCAGATCACCGGCACCGAGCTGGACGACGAACCGTTCGCTGGTTTCGTCGATGATATTATCCAGACGCTCGCCTACGCCGACATCGACGACATCCTCCGCGACTTCGGCAAGCGTGGACGCCGCACCGACCCGGTAGTGCACTTCTATGAAACATTCTTGCAGGCCTATGACCCAAAGCTGCGAGAATTGCGCGGTGTCTATTACACGCCGGAGCCGGTTGTTAATTACATCGTCGAAAGCATCGATCATGTCCTGAAAGACAAGTTCGCGCTAAAGACCGGACTGGCCGACCGCAGCAAGATCACCGTCACGCGGAAAGAGGGCGAGAAAGAAGTTCGAGAAGAATCGCATCGCGTCCTCATTCTCGATCCGGCCACTGGCACCGCCACGTTTCTCTATCGCGTTCTCGATTTCATCCGTTCGCAATTTGAACGCAGCCGCAATCTCGGTGCTTGGGGGGACTACGTGCACGAGCATCTCCTCCCGCGCCTCTTCGGTTTTGAATTGCTCATGGCGCCCTACGCCGTCGCGCATTTCAAACTGGGCCTCGCTCTCGCCGCGCGCGATCAGCCCGAGCTCTGGCGCCAAAACTGGAGTTACGAGCCTCGCCAGAACGAGCGGATTAACGTGTTTCTGACTAATACGCTGGAAGATCTGGAGAAAACCGCCGAGCAGCTCGGCCCTTTGCGGATGCTTTCGAACGAGGCCAACTCCGCCTATGAAATCAAGAAACATAAGCCAGTGCTCGTCGTTCTCGGCAACCCGCCCTATTCCGGCCACAGCGCAAATAAAGGCGAATGGATCGGCCGCCTCGTGCGCGACTACTACCAGTGCGACGGCAAGCCGCTGGGCGAGCGCAATCCGAAATGGTTGCAGGATGATTATGTAAAATTCATTCGCTGGGCCCAGTGGCGCATCGAGCAAACTGGCCAGGGCATTCTCGGATTCATCACGAATCACGGTTATCTCGATAACCCAACGTTCCGTGGCATGCGCCAGAATCTCATGGGCACGTTTGATGAGATTTATCTCGTCGACCTCCACGGCAATTCAAAGAAGAAGGAGGTCGATCCTGAAACCGGCGCGCCGGATAAGAACGTCTTCGACATTCAACAAGGCGTCGCCATCGGCATTTTCATCAAGCATCCAGCGAAGAAAACGAGAAGAGAGGGATGCATAGTCCGCCACGCGCATCTCTACAGCCCGAAACGCGACGTGAAATACAAATGGCTGGATGGACATACCATCGACAACACGAGATGGACAAAACTGAACCCGATCTCGCCCAATTATTATTTTTTGCCGCGTGACTTGTCGCTGAGCGAAGAATACGAGTGTGGGTGGGCCGTCCCGGATGCAATGCCGGTCACTGTTATTGGCCCGAACTCCCATCGCGATTCGTTCGCGATTGCCTTCGATTTCGAAGAGGCGAAGAAGCGCCTGCGCGATCTGGCGAATCCGGAGCTACCGGCACGGCAGTTTTTGGAACGTTATAGCTTGGCAGAGAATCACGAATGGACTGTCAGGAAGGCGCGCGCGGCTATTCCAAAATCTCTCACTCCGCAACGGTGTCTCTATCGGCCTTTCGATGAAAGGTTCATGCTGTACGGAAAGTTCGCGTTCGATCGTCCTCGCGAAGAGCTCAATCATCATCTGCGCTTCGAGAATATCGGCCTCATCGTCACTCGACAAGCGACTCAGGCGTTTTCTGTCTTCGCCACAGTGCTGCCAGTCGGTCAGCACAAACTCGCGACACCCTACGACGGAAGCTACGTGGCTCCGGTTTACCTATATCCAAATGGCAAACTCGCTGATGACGACCTGTTCGTGCGCGAACAGGCAGAACAGGAAACGCGCCGGCCTAATTTCAGCGCCGAGTTTATCAATGAGTTCTGTGAGCGACTAAATTCGAAGTTTGTTCGGGACGGTCTTGGGAAACCTTCGAAGCAGGAGATCGGACCGGAGTTGGTTTTTCATTATATCTATGCAGTTTTTCATTCGCCGGGTTATCGGACCCGCTATGCCGAATTCCTGCGCGGTGATTTCCCGCGCGCGCCGCTCACTCGTCACTATGCGCTCTTTCGGGAGCTCACCGGGTTCGGCGGTCGCCTGGTCGATCTGCATGCGCGCAAGAATGGGAATGGCAACGGCGTTTCATTTCCAGTGAAAGGCAGCAACGAGATCGAAGAAGTTCGCTATCAAGCTCCGTTATCAAGCGGTAGGGATCGACATCCCGGCCGCGTCTGGATCAACGGCGAGCAATATTTCGAAGGTATCGCGCCGGCGATTTGGGAATTTCCCATCGGCGGCTATCTCCCTGCACAACGCTGGCTGAAAGACCGCATCGACCGCACCCTTTCTTTTGGCGACATGACCACCTATCCGCGGATCATTTTCGCTCTCGGCGAGACCGGTCGCCTGATGAACGAGATCGACAAATCAATCAAAGCCCACGGCGGCTGGCCGAAAGCGTTTTCCTGATTAAAGGAAACTGCGCTTTGGAGTTCGCCCCCGCGGTACTATTTCGGCCACTGGTCGATAATATAATTTGATGCTGTGGCATTCAGATTCTGCCACCACGCAGCGTTGTTCGTGGCGTCAACGACATACAAGGAATCATCAGCATCCATTACGCTCCACACAGCATCACAGGCTTGTCGTGCTGTGTACCCTGAATTCACGTACCAGTACGAGTAATGGACTTTCGCCCAATTCCCGAGGGTTTTGATCTTCGCGATGACTGCCTCGTAGTTCTTCTCCGGCTTGTGGAGATCGTACGAAATGTGTAAATTGTTAGCCATTGTATTTTGTTCCTAAGTGACCTCTGGATTCCCGAACCGCGGTGGGGATCACTTCCCACCGCGGCCGGTTTTTGCGGCTAAGCCGCGCGGTTATTTCCCCGCGTCATCGAGCTGCTTGCAGTGGTGACAGAGCGGTCGCCCGCCTGTCCCCGGCCTGCGGTAATGCGTCTCGATGTTATTTCCCTCGGTGCATGCCGTGTTATCGTGGTGCACGGTTTCACCGGGGCGAATCGAATGCCATGCACTTGTCTTCATGGGATCCTTTCGTACGAGGTGGCTGAACTCCGTTGACGCCGACCGGCCAGAAGTGGTTAGATGAATTGTCGGATCCATCCGCGCATTCATTCGGGCGCGCGTCTCCACGACGCGAGTTCGTGAACGACGTGGAAATCTGCGGGGGTCGCTCGTAGTTAGTGCTGCGGGCGGCCCCTCTTTCCTGACAAAGAACGCTATTCAGCGTCAGAGCCGGTACGAGTCGAGGAGCGAACTCCTCACCGCCGGCAGGCTGAACAGCGTTAACAAAGATCAGTCGTCGACCACTCGTATCGGCTCTTCCGCCGAACGATTCGGCACGCTATCGCGCACCGATACTTCTGTGTACAGGAAATGTGCGCTTCTTGGCAACAACAAAATTTTGCCGAAGTTTCGCTTTTTCCACATTCCAGCGCGGTCAGAGGGAGGGCCGCACCCCAGATATGGGTGTGGATAAGTCGGCGTCGAAAGGGCTACTGCGCCTTGAGCACTTCGATGAAGGCTTCCTGGGGGATGTTGATCTTGCCAATGCTTTTCATGCGCTTTTTGCCTTCTTTTTGTTTCTCGAGGAGTTTGCGTTTGCGGGTGATATCGCCGCCGTAGCATTTCGCGGTTACGTTTTTTCGCAACGCGGAAACACTTTCCCGCGCAATAATTTTTCCGCCGATCGCTGCCTGGATCGCGACCTGGTAGAGCTGGCGCGGGATGACTTCCTTTAGTTTCGCGGCCAGCATCCGGCCGCGGCCATCGGCGCGATCGCGATGGACGATCGTGGAGAACGCGTCAACGGGCTCACCGTTCACGAGAAGGTCGAGCTTCACCAGTTTAGCGGCGCGATAACCGGAGTGCTCGTAATCCATTGAGCCGTAACCGCGGGTGATGCTCTTAATCTTGTCGTTGAAGTCGACGAGGATTTCGTTGAGCGGCAGCTCGCAATGGAGCATGACGCGGCGGGTGTCGAGCGACTCGGTGTGGTCCATGATGCCGCGCTTTTCCAAAATGAGCTGGAGGATGTCCCCGATGTTTTCGTTGGGGCAAAGGACGTAGGCCTTCACGATCGGTTCGCGGATTTCGTCGATGATGCTCGGGTCGGGCAGATGGGCCGGGTTATCGATGAGGAGAATTTCGCCGCGGGTGGTGAGGATTTCGTAAATCACGCTGGGCGACGTCGCGATGATGTCCATGTCGTATTCGCGCCGGAGCCGCTCCTGAATGATCTCCATGTGGAGCAAACCGAGGAAGCCGCAGCGGAAACCGAATCCGAGCGCGACCGAACTTTCCGGTTGATAAACGAACGCCGAATCGTTCAGCCGAAGTTTCCCGATGGCCGTCTTGAGGTGCTCGAAGTCGGCGGTGTTGATCGGATAAATGCCGCTGAATACCATCGGATGGATTTCCTGAAAGCCCGGCAACGGTTTCGTGGCGGAGTGGCGTGCATCGGTAATCGTGTCGCCGATTTTCAGTTCGGCGGTGGATTTGATGTTGGCGATGAAATAGCCGACGTCCCCCGCATTCAACCGCGGTTGCGGATACATCTTCGGGGTGAACACGCCGACTTCCTTGATCTCGTAGCGCGCGTCATTCCGCATCAGCTTGATCGCCTGCGCGTGTTCCATTTTTCCGGAAACGACGCGGACGTAACCGACCACGCCGCGATAGACGTCAAACACCGAATCGAAAACCAGCGCGCGCAGAACTTCGTCCTTCGGCTTGGCTGGCGCGGGAATGCGCGCCACGATCGCTTCGAGGATATCGTCGATCCCAATTCCCATCTTCGCGCTCGCATCAATCGCTTCCTCGGCCGGGATGGCCAGGATTTCTTCCAGTTGGCGGTGAACTGAAGGAACGTCGGCGTTTGGCAAATCGATCTTGTTGATCACCGGGACGATCGTCAGTCCCTGTTTGTGCGCGAGATGCACGTTCGCCACGGTTTGGGCTTCGACGCCTTGGGCCGCGTCCACGATGAGCAGCGCGCCTTCGCACGCCGCGAGGGACCGCGAAACTTCATAGGCAAAATCGACGTGGCCCGGCGTGTCGAGCAAGTTCAACCGGTAGGTTTCGCCCGACTTGCCGGTGTATTGCATCGTGACCGGATGCGCTTTGATGGTGATGCCGCGCTCACGTTCGAGGTCCATCGAATCGAGGAGCTGATCCTGTTTATCGCGTTCATGGATCGTGCCGGTGCGCTCGAGCAACCGATCCGAGAGCGTCGTCTTCCCGTGATCGATATGCGCGATGATGCAGAAATTCCGGGTCAGCTCGATCGACATAAAGCGGTGCACTATGGGGGCGCGCCCGGGGTGGGTCAATGAGCGCACTCTTCTCCTTCTCTTGCTCTTGCTCGTGCTCGTGCTTATTGCAACGCTTCGCATAGCGAAGCGGCTACAGAAGCATTGCCTTCCGCGCGGCGTTGGGGTGAAAATGGCCCCATGCCGAAGCTCACGATCCGGACCGAAGCCGGCGAATCCATTTCCCACGATCTCGTCGAGGAGACTTACACGATTGGCAGGTCACCGGACAATTCCATCCGGCTCGATGACACGTCCGTGTCTGGCCGGCACGCGGAACTGGCCGTGGTAGCGGAGAGTTGTTATCTCAAGGACCTCGGGTCGACGAATGGCACGCTGGTCAACGGCCAGTCTGTGACCGGGGTGCAGTTGCGTGCCGGCGACCGGATCCGGTTCGGGAAAGTCGAAGCTTCTTTTGAATGCGAGCCCTCCAGCGCCGCGGAACCGTTGCCGCATCTTGAAGAAGTCGCGACTCGGCCGAGTGATTCGAGCGCGCGGCCGGCGGATTTCGCAAATGCTTCGCCATTCCAGGGCCGAAAAACAAAAAAGGATCCGGCGCGCAACGCAGTCTTTGCCGCCGTCGCGGTGGCGCTTCTCGCTTTCTTCGCCAGCATGATCGCGCTCGCGCTCATGAAAGCGCCGGCATTCTAAGTTGGGCGCCGCCCGCGTTTAAGCTCGACAATTCGGCGGCGCCGGGCGCATTCTCGGGTCCTACCCGAACCACAACGCCATATGAAATCTATTTCAAAAATTCTGGCCGGATCCATCGCGTGCGCTGCTCTTGTTCTGCCGTATCCCACTGCGATCGCGGCAGGTTCAAAAGAAGCGAAAGTCACTCAAATCGTCCACGAAGTGAAACTTGTTCCGGAAAACGCCGCGGCGCGGGAGGCTGCGTTGAACGACAAAGTTTCCGAGGATACCGGGGTCCGGACCGGGGGCGATTCGCGTTCGGAACTAACCTTCCCCGATCTCACCATCACGCGTCTCGGCGCGAACACGATCTTCAGTTTCAACAAATCCGGCCGCACCGCGAAGGTCGATACCGGCTCGATTCTGTTGCGGGTCCCGAAGGATTCCGGCGGCGGCACGATCCGGAGCAGCGCTGTCACCGTCGCGATAACGGGGACGACGGTAATTTTCGAAGGAAGCCGCAGCAGCCGGAGCAAGCTCTACAATTTGGAAGGCTCCTCGCGGGTCGCGCTGAAAAGCAAACCGAGTGACTGGCGAAAGGTGCTTGGCGGCCAAATGCTCGATATCCCAGCCGGCGCGGCCACGCTGCCCATGCCCGTGAACTTTGATGTCAACCAACTCATGCGCACCCATCCATTGATCACGGATTTCAAACCGCTGCCGAGTGCGCCACTTATCATGGCGGTAGCCCAGCAACCTCCGCCTGCCGTTTACAACGGCCCCACCATTTCCGTCGGTCCGAACATTTTCCCGATTCCGATCTACAACCCGCCTGGCCACAATCCAAAACAGAATCCTCCGGTTCCGCCGCGCCCGTCCAAGAATCCTCCTCCCCCTACTAACCAACCGCCTGGAACAACCAAGCCGCCAGGGACCAATTCGACACCAACTCCTTCGCCGGGGCCCATCCTAAGGCGAACCGGCCCGCAGCAGACCTACACGCCAAAACCTGCGCCAACGCCGAATCGCGTTCTCAAGAAAAAACCGACGCCTTCGCCGGGGCCCAGGTAGGTTCTGTTACTCCGCTACTGCGGGAGTAGCACTCGAAGTTGGCGTAACGGAAGGAGTTGGTCGCGGCCGCCGGTCTACGACCTTCTGAAACTGCCCCTTGTTCTCGTGCCACTGATAATGCGGGTCCTCTAGCAGTGGCCCCCACACCAGGCGGCCGCCGTAGCGCCAGTTATCGAGAATAATGCCCTGATAGAAGTTCTGACCCTTGGCTGTGACAACAATGACGTTGTGCTCCGAAGCCGTTCTCTCAAAGGATTCCGCCCAATGAAACTCGACCGTGTTCCAGTTTTGCGCGCTTAGTCGCCAAAGGAGACGCTCGGCAAATTGAAAACACAAACCGCCTTTGCGCTGGCCCGTGTTCACCAGAAAGTTTTGCACTCCAGGCGGCCACACAACTCGCCACTCCTTCTTTAGGTCGCGGCCGGTCGTGTAGGCAATCTCGGCCACACGTCGTGCCTCATCCGGATCAATGTTTGGGCCGAGCGCCACGATTCGTGCTCGCAATACCGGATCATTGGCGGAGGTCGCAAACTCCGGATCTTTTTTTCGCGCGTAGGCGACGGACGACAGCGCCGCAACGCCGAGAACAACACCTGCAATCCGAACCAGGGACATACGCGGGCATACCTTAACCGGCTCTCGGATACGTCAAGCGACCAAATCGCTTTTCAACGAGGTATTTTTGTTCGTGCCCGCCAATAAATAACCAGGCCCGCGCCCAGAAGCAGAATGGCCCCCCCGCCGAGTTTCAACTCGTGCAGCCAAATCTCAGCGGTTCCAGGCGGAGGAAACATCGCGACTACCATTGCAAAGAGCGTAATGCCGAAACCCGATATGCCGGACAAAAGTACGCCGGCTTTCCCGCCGGGAACTACCAACGGTCCGCGATCGCGTTTCCAGCAATGAACCACAAAACAGAGAAACAAGTAGAGGTAGGGCACAAAGTAAATCAGCAGAGACATGTCGATGAGGATGAGAAACGCGGTCTCGACGGTCGTGCCTTTGCCAAGCACGGAAAGGAGAAGAAAGAACACGGCAATTATTCCCTGGACGAGAATGGCCACGTGAGGAGTCCGCCAGCGAGGGTGAATGCGGCTGAAGGCTTCCGGAAAATA
>DASQPH010000123.1:0-14567 GCA_035644055.1 Chthoniobacterales bacterium | reverse complement strand
CACGAGATTGTTCACGACCTGAAGATTTATAAAGACATCAGTTACGTGGTGAACCGCGAGCCCGCGATTTCGCCGTACCTTTCACCGAGCCTGGCTGCGGTCGACGCGGCACCAGCTACTGCAAAGGAGGATCCAACTTATGGCCGTTCAAAGAGACAAAGCTTATTGCAATTTCAACTTCCTCGTTGATCTCGGCACCGGGAATACGGACGGCCCCGGCGCGGGCTTCGAAGATGTCCTGTTGCCGGAGGTCTGGCTGGACGTTATCGAATATCGCAACGGAAACGACAAGGAGAACTCGGCCCGCAAACTTACCGGTTTGGAGCATTGCGGGAATGTGGTGCTGAAGCGCGGGGCGATCGGATCGCTGAACTTATACAGTTGGTATAACGACGTGCGGAACGGCGACCAAAACGCTCTGCGCACGGTCACGATCCAGCTCCAGAATGAGGATCACACCGCAGTGGTCCTTACCTGGAAACTGCTTCGCGCCCGGCCAGTGCGGTTGAGATGGGGTCCGCTGAACGGCAAAGGCAAAGACGTGCTGGTGGAGTATCTCGAGCTGGCCTGCGAGAGATTGGAGATGGAATAGTTGTAGGCGTCGCCCTGCGGGCGACGTTGTAGATGCGCGGTCACCAGCGCATCTACCGTGTTCCTTCCTGTCATCCTGAGCCGCGCAGCGAAGGCGAAGGATCTCTGATTATTTCTTCGCGGTTTCGGCATCACAGCGTGAGCAGCGCGGAATAGTCAGAGATCCTTCGACAAGCTCAGGATGACATTATTAGAAGGGAGGTGCCCAAACAGAGTTTGGGCACGAGAGGAATAGACAGATCGTGAACGCCGAAGTGCGAGAGAGCGCGGCGACTTGGGTAGGGACGCCGCGCTGCGGCGTCCGCCGCGAGCGACGCGTGATAACACTTCGCGGACGGCGCCGCGCGCCGTCCCTACCAAAACGCAGGACAATTTTCACTGTCGAAGCGGGGCATGTTGTGTATGGTGGAAACTTCGAAATCCGACCATGGAAGCCCCTGCCCTAACGACAACTACGGACCGGCCGGGATCGACGATCCCGGCTACAACGAAGAGGTTCTGCCTGATCCTCATAAAACCGTCGCACTACGATGATGACGGCTACGTGATCCAATGGCTGCGTTCGACGATCCCTTCGAACTCGCTCGCGGCGCTCTATGGGCTCGCGCGCGATTGCAAGCAGCGCCACATCCTCGGCGACGACGTCGAGATCGAGATTCATCCCTTCGACGAGACCAACGCCCGCATCCGGCCGAAGGAACTCGCCGGCATGATCCGCGAAGCGGGCGACGGCATGGTGATGTTCGTCGGCGTGCAATCGAACCAATTCCCCCACATGCTCGACCTGGCGAAGCAGCTCCGCGATTTCGATATTCAGATCGCGGTCGGCGGGTTCCATGTTTCGGGAACGATGTCGATGCTGGGCGGCAACGATGCCGACGTTCATCGCGCGAAAGCAATGGGCCTGTCGCTCTTCGCCGGCGAAGCGGAAGGCCGGCTCGAGATGGTCTTGCAGGACGCCTACAAGAAGCAGCTCAAGCCACTTTACAATTTCATGGCGGACCTGCCGGGCATCGATGGCATGCCGATTCCGCTCATCAGCTCGGTGCGCGCCCAACGCACCGCCGGTCACGTGACCAGCTTCGATGCGGGCCGCGGCTGCCCGTTCCAATGTTCCTTTTGCACAATCATCAATGTCCAGGGACGCAAATCGCGACGCCGGACGCCGGACGACATCGAGCAGATCATTCGAGAGAACGTGAAGCAGGGCCTGCGCAGCTTCTTTATTACGGACGACAATTTTGCGCGGAACAAGGATTGGGAAGCGATCCTGGACCGGATCATTCATCTAAAAGAAGTCGACAAACTGAAGCTCGGCTTCCTCATCCAGGTCGACACGCTTTGCCACAAGCTTCCGAATTTCATCCAGAAATGTGCGCGGGCCGGCGTCCGACGGGTGTTCATCGGGTTGGAGAATATTAATCCCGATAACCTCGCGGCGGCGCACAAACGCCAGAACAAGATCACCGAATATCGAAAGATGCTTCTGGCGTGGAAAGAGGCGAAGATCATCACCTATTGCGGTTACATCACCGGCTTTCCGAACGACACCGCAGAGTCGATCGTCCGCGATGTTGAGATCGTTAAAAAAGAATTGCCGCTCGATGTTCTGGAATTCTTTTTCCTCACGCCACTGCCCGGCTCCGAAGATCACCAGAAACTCGTCCAGGCCGGCGTCCCGGTTGATCCCGACTTAAACAAATACGACCTGAATCATGTCTGCACCGCGCACTCGAAAATGTCGAAGGCGGAATGGGAGCACGCCTATGTCACGGCGTGGAAAACCTATTACACGCTCGAGCACATCGAGACCATCCTGCGCCGGCTCGTGGCTAAGAAAGGCCGCGCGGCCAACGCCATTGTTCTCATGATGTGGTTCATGAGCGCAATCCATCTCGAAGGCGTGCATCCGCTCGAGAGCGGCGTCTTTCGTCTGAAGTTCCGGCGTGATCGGCGGCCCGGTCTACCGCTTGAACCGATCTGGATATTTTACCCGCGTTACTGGATCGAAAGCGCCGTCAAACTCGGGCGGCTCGCCTTTTTGTACGGCCGGATTCGCCGCATCTATGCCCGGATCAAGAAGGACCCGAACCACTCCAACTACATGGATGTCGCGCTTACTCCGGTGACCGAGCACGACGTCGAAGATTTGGAAATGTTTCATACTCCGTCGGCGCCGGCATTTGTCGCCCAGGAACAGCGGCGCGAAGCCACGAATGCGGCAGCGCGGGAGCAGCACGCGCATTCGCACGCGGCGGCATAGTTGTTTCCGGAATCGCTGATCGCGGTGTCTGCCACGTTGTTCGCTTGTCATCCTGAGCGAAGCGCAGCGAAGTCGAAGGATCTCTGACTGTTTCTTCGCGGGTCCGGAGTCCCAGCGAGATAAGCGCAGAGATAGTCAGAGATCCTTCGGCAAGCTCAGGATGACATCATTAGGAATGCCGGCACGTGAACAGAAATCGCTTGCATCGGAGCGCGCTCTGCGAGGCTATAGAGCAATGCACGATTTCCATACAACCGGAGGCGCGATCCATGCGATGCAGGTGCTGAGCTCGGCGTTCCTTGCGATTCTGTTTCTGCAATCGGGAATCGATAAGATTGTTGATCGGCGTGGGAATCTGGACTGGTTGAAGGGACATTTCGCGAAAAGTCCGCTCGCGGCCGTGGTGCCGTTGCTGGTAACCATCATCACGATCATGGAACTGGCGGCCGGAGCTCTTAGTGCGGTCGGCTGTTTGCTGATCTTTTTGCGGCGAGACTCGACGCTCGCTTTTTACGGCGCGGTCGTGGCGGCCCTTTCGATCCTGGCGTTGTTTTTCGGACAGCGAATGGCGAAGGATTACGCAGGCGCGGGTGTGCTGGTGCCGTATTTTTTGCTCACCCTGGCGGCGATATTTCTACTGCAATATAACTAACTTGACTTGGCCCGCGCGAGACGCTCAGATGGCGACCCTTCAACAAAGGAGCAACCATGGTTAAATCAATGGCAGTTCTCTTCGGTCTCGTGTTTCTCGTCGTCGGAATTCTCGGGTTTGTCCCCGCCGTGACGAAAGATCAGATGCTACTCGGCATCTTCCACGTCAACACGGCACACAATTGCGTCCATCTGCTTTCCGGTGTGGTCGCGTTGTTCTGCGGCATGGCCGGGGTGGGCGCGTCCCGGATGTATTTCAAACTCTTCGGTCTCGTCTATGCCGCGGTGGCCATAATGGGATTCCTGAATCCCGGCGACACGATGTTGCTCGGCTTGATTAGCAACAACACGGCTACCACGTGGCTGCATGTCGCGATCGCCGCGGTTTCGCTGTTGCTCGGCTTCATGCCGGCAAAGGCGGAGACGGCGTAGTTGTACCGTCGCCTGTCATCCTGAGCGAAGCGGAGCGGAGTCGAAGGATGACATTATTGGACTCGGGATCGACGATCCCGGCTACAACGCGAATTTTTCCAGCCGATCGATCGTCTGAACGATGTCCTGTTCGGTCGTGCGCGGATTGATCGTGCACAGGCGAAGCGCAATCACGCCTTTGAGCGTCGTTGAAGTGAGGAAGGCGAATCCATCTCGCAGCATCTCCTCGACGAGTCGCGTTTGAAGCGCATCGTCTTTGCCGAAACGGAACGCCACGATTGCCATCTCGGCCGGCGAAAGAATTTCGCAATTACGACGGCGCCGCAGCTCGCTCTCGGCGAACTCAGCCAGCTCGAACCCTCGCGTAACGGCATCGCGAAACGCCGCCATCCCAAAAGCATTGATCGAAAGCCACACCTTCAACGCGCGGAAACCGCGCGACAATTGAACGCCGTAATCGGCGGGATTGGTTTCTTCGGTGTTGCGGTGCACGTCGCGCATGTACTCGGGCATAAGCTGGAACGCCGATTTCAGCGCGGCCGCGTCGCGAACCAAAACACAGCCGCATTCGAATGGTTGAAAGAGCCACTTGTGCGGATCGAGCGAAAGCGAATCGACCCGCTCCAATCCGGACAATTTTTGCCGGCCGCGCTCGCAGATCATCGTCGCGGCACCGTAGGCGCCGTCGGCATGCAGCCACATTTCTTCCGCCGCGCAAAGGTCACCGAGCTCCGGCAACGGATCGACCGCGCCAGTGTTCGTTGTGCCTGCGTTCGCGATAATGCAGAACGGGCGCAGTCCCGCTTGCTTGTCCGACTGAATCGCTTCGCGCAGCCGATCGAGCGGCAACCGAAAGTGATCGTCCGACGGAATTTTACGGAATTGCTCGCGGGCAAACCCGATGACGCGCAAAGCGCGCTCGACGGAATAATGGGTCTGGTCGGAGAAATAGATCGTCGCGTTCGCGATTCGGTCGCCGAGTTTTGTCGCGCGCGCCGCGTGGAGCGCCGTGAGATTCGCGGCGGAACCGCCGCTCACGAAAAGTCCGCCGGCTGTTTCGGGAAAACCGCAGAAGCGCCGGAACCAATCGATGACGTTCAGCTCGATCGCCGCCGCGGCCGAGCCACCAAGCCAGGTGCCGTTGAAAATGTTGAAACCGGAAACGAGCGCGTCCGCCATCGTGCTGACAAAATTTCCCGGGCCCGGAACGAACGCGAAGAAGCGCGGATGATCGACGTGAAGATTGTTTGGGAAAACGTCTTTTTCGAGACGCGAGAGAAGCTGGCGCATGTCCGTCGGGCCTTCGGGCGGGCCGTCGGCGAAGCGTGCAATCAAATCGCCGGGCGTCCCCTTCGCACCGACCGGTTCATCACGCCCGTCGGCGAAATGCCGAACGAGAATATCGACAACGCGATACCCGAGCTGGCGCATCTCGTCTTCGGAAAGTGCGAGTTGCGCAGGATTCCTGTTCTCGCTCATCCATCGGTTGTAGCCGGGATCGGTGATCCCGGCAAACGAGAGCACGTGCTAATCACAGCCGGGATCACCGATCCCGGCTCCAGCTACGGGCTGAGATCGATCGTCTCTCCCGAGCCGGTAATCGCGACCGACATCTTCGAATAGGTCCACGTGCGACCGGCTCTCTTTCCGACAACGTAGATCGTCCCCTTCCCTTTCGGACCGCTAACCGGGATGCTCAGGTCCGCGTCGCCTCCATCGTTATTTGTATTGACGCTTCCCATGGGAAAGCCTTCCTCGATCGGCGTTCCCAAAGCCGCAACGACGTTCTCATTCGCCTTCGCCCGCGCGAGCGCTGTCTGGTACGGCTCCGACGATTTAAGCACCTTCGATATTCCTGAGATGAGGCCGAAGATTCCGACTCCAAAGACAGCAATGGCGAGCACAATGCCGATCAACGAGCCGAGACAACAGCCCGTCGGCAGAAACCATTTCCAATTTCGGCTCCACCAGCCTGGTCGCGGAGCCTGAGGTGCCGGCGGTGGGGTCGTTGTCTCCATGTCTTCTTTTTTCTGAATGCCAGCGCGGCGTCGAGCATTTTCTATCCAAGGGCGCGAATTTGGATTGTGCTCGAAACCGCAGCCGGATAACGTCGCGCCTTATGAAAATCCTTCTCGCCCTTTTGTCCGCATTCGTGCTCGCCACTGCCTCGGTTCGCGCGGCCGACGACACCGTGCTGCTCAACACGCTCGGCTACACCACCGGCCAATCGGTTTTGCTCACCCACATGGCGGTCGGCACGCTGGCCGATGCTTTTGTAGGCAAGGCTTACAAGCAGGAGCAGGCATCGACGTTCATCAATACTTACATCAACGTCACGAAAGGCATGAAGGACCAGATGAAGAAGCTGGTCGATGAAGGAACTCTTACTAAGAACGACAACCAATTTGTGGAAAACACCATCGAGGTGCTCGATCTGGTGTTACGCGAAGCGGGCGACCTGAAGGATTATATCGCGAGTGGCAAGCAAGCCGACGCGCAGGCTTACGATAACTCACGCAAAAAGGCGCTGAAGGAAATCAAAACGTTGCTGAGCATCAAGGACTAGGTCTTTGATCGTTAGGCCAGTCGGGGCGTCGCCCACAGGGCGACAGCTACAGAAGAAGCCAGCGATCGGTTATCGCACGCCCGTTCCCCAGCGGTTATGAAGAAACCGTTCGACCGGTGAGAACAGGATCTTGTCGGTGAGCAGGCCGATGATGATGATCACAAGCATGACGCCGATGACTTGTTCCATGGCGTTGAGCTCGCGGCCGTAATGGAGGAGGTGGCCGAGGCCGAAGCCGGTCAGGATTGTCACGTAAATCTCGGCGGCCATGAGTGAGCGCCAGGCAAAGGCCCAGCCTTGCTTCATCCCGCTCACGAGAAATGGCAGCGAGGCAGGCAGGATAACCTTTGTCCACTTGTGCAGGCCGGTGGAACCCATCGTCTTGGCCGCGCGCGCAAAAATTGGCGGGATATTGCGAACCCCCGTGTCGGTGGCGATAACGACCGACCAGACCGTGCCCATTACGACAACGAAGAGCATGGCGCTTTCTGTCTGGCCGAACCAAAGCAAGGCCAGCGGAATCCAACATACGCTTGGCAGAGTCTGAAGACCGAGGGCAAGGACGCCAATCGTGTCTTCCATGAACTTGGACGCGGAAGTGAAAAGTCCCAGCGGCAAACCAATCAGGATGCCGATGAAGTAACCAACGAGGAGCCGGCGAACCGTAACCGCGGTTGCCTGCCACAAAGTGCCGTCACGGACCGCGCCGGCAAGGTATTCGCCCACACTTTGAGGTGAAGGTAAAAGGACCGGAGAATAAATCCCGGCCTTCACCAGAAAGTGCCAACCCGTGACGAGCACGGCGAAAAACAGAGTAGCAAGAAGAAGGCGTCGCATTACTCAGCTACTTCTCCTTCCAGATGACCTTTCAAGGCGGCGGTGATCTTTCCCGCGTGCTCCGCCAGCGCGATGCTGTTGATATCGCGCGGACGCGGCAGCGGGATCTCGAATTGCTCACGGATCTGGCCCGGATTGCGCGAGAAAAGAATGACGCGATCGGCGAGGCAAACCGCTTCGCGGACGTTGTGGGTGACGAAGAGAATCGTCTTTCGACGTTTCTGCCAAATCCGCTGGATGTCGCTGTAAAGTTGCTCGCGGGTCAGGGCATCGAGCGCGGCGAACGGTTCGTCCATGAGAAGCACGCGCGGGTTCGGGGCGAGCGCGCGCGCCAGCGCCACTCGTTGCTTCATTCCGCCGGAAAGCTCGTGGACGTGAGCTTTCGAGAATTTTTCCAGGCCGACAAGCTGGATAAAGAACTTCGCAACCTCGAGGCGCTCCTTGTTGCGCAAGCCGGGCTTGAGTTTCAATCCAAACATCACGTTGCCGATGACATCGAGCCACGGGAAGAGAGCTGATTCCTGAAACATCACCAGACGGTGACGGCCCGGATTGACTACCGGGACGTTGTCGGCCATCACCCTCCCTTCGTCCGGCGTCTCCAATCCCGCGATGATATCGAGCAAAGTCGATTTGCCGCAGCCGCTCGGGCCCACCAGGCAAACGAATTCGCCTTCGGCGATCTCGAGCGAGATGTGGTCCAGCGCGTGGACGGTTTGGCGGCTCGTCCGAAACCACTTCGAGACATCTTCCACGGCGAGCTTCGCCGGCGGAAAGCCCTGCAATTCCTCCTGGAGCGACATCAGGGTTTTTCGAACAGCTTGGTCAGATCGGGCGCGGTCTTGATGAACCCGGTCTTGATCGAATTCTGGAGGAAACTTTCGATCGACGCACGCGGAGTCTCAGCCGTGAACACAATCCGTTTCCACGATTGCGCGATCAGGTCGGGGGCCATGTCGCCCCGGGTTTCGGCGAGCAATTCGGCTTTGATCAGTTTCTGCACTTCGTCCGGATTCTTCGTCATCCAATCGGTCAAGGCCGCATGCGCTTCGGCGAATTTCTTCACGAGATCGCGTTGCGTGCTCAGGAACTTCGCGCTCGAGACCAGGACGGTCGTGGCCACGTCCTTTTCGTCGACCAGGATCTTCCCGCCGGCTTCGCGCTCCAGCCGGGAAACCCACGGTTCGACCGTCCAGACCGCGTCCACTTTTTTTTGCTGGAAGAGCGGGAGCTGATCGGGGTTTTGGGTTGGAAGAACCTGAGTGTCACCGCCGAGTTGGGTAATCTTGAGTCCGCCGGCGAGAAGCCAGGCCCGGCAGGAGATGTCCTGGGTGTTTCCCAGTTGCGGGGTCGCGATTTTCTTACCGCGAAAATCGGCGGCCGCTTTGAGGTTTTGGTCCGGTTGAACAATGAGCGCGGCGCCGCCGTTCGCGGAGCCCGCGATGAGGCGAACCTCAGCCCCATTCGACTTCGTATAGGCGTTGAGGGCCGGGCCCGGACCGACATAAGTGAGGTCGATCGATTGGGCAAAGATTGCCTCCATCGCGCTCGGGCCGGCGTTGTAAACAAACCACTCGATCTTAGTTCCCGGTCCCAGCCGTTCTTCGAACCAGCCCTTACCCTGACGCGACAGATTATGCGCCACCAGTCCCTGGGCGTGGGTGATGTTTGGAAAATGACCGACTCGCACGACGGTCTCGGCATTGACGGACGCGATGGCGGCGAGGGCGATGATGACGCAGGAAAGGCGAAAGGTTTTCATTGGAAGCAGACTCAAGATAAGGAGACGGAATTGCGGATGACGAGCGGATTCGACAGCAGAAATGCAGTTACGCGGCGGGCATTAAAAAGCTAACAAGGCGTTGGAAAGGTTTGAGTTCTTCATGTCAACTCATGAACTCTGCGATCGGCGCCATCGGCTCGATGTGGTCGCAGAAGATTTTGAAGGTCGCCAGGATTGGAACGGCGAGGATCATGCCGGAGATTCCCCACATCCAGCCCCAGAACGCGAGTGAGACCAGGATCAGGATCGGATTGAGCGTCAATGACTGTCCCAGCACGAAGGGCGTGATGAAATTGCCTTCCAGGATCGCCAGCGTCAGATAGCTCGCCGGAAAAAGCATCGCGTAACCGAGGCTGTCGAAACTCAAGACCGCGCCGAGGGTCATGCAAATTATCCCGGTTAACGCGCCCAGATACGGGACGTAATTCAGGAGCGCGACCATCACGCCCCACATGACAGGATTGCGCAGGCCGAGGAAATGGACGGTCGTGCCGACGGCCACGCCGAGCCCGATGTTGATAGCGGTGATGGTGAGCAGATAGCGCGAGATGTGGTCCTCAATGTCGCGCATCATCGCGACGGCTTTCTTTTTGTCTCCCAGCCGCGGCATCACCCGAATGATCTTGGCGAGGAAGACGCCGTCGTAGGCCAGGAGGAAATAGAGCAGGATGAACATCACCACCGCGCTGGCGATGAACTCGGGCCCCTGGGTGAAGAATGCTTCCGCGAGCGCGCTTCGCTTCACCACCACGGCCTGCGGTTTCGCCTTCTCTTCTTCCGTCGTGGTCAGCTTGTCGATCTCGCCAGAAGCCTGAGCGACTTTTTCGATCGGCTTCTTCAGCGGCAACAATTTTTGTTTGAGCTGTTGGAGGCTATACGGAGCTTTCTCGATCCAACCAGTCGCGGGCTCCGAAAGGAGCGAGACAGAATAGACAATGCCGCTGATGAGCGCCACGAGCACGATGGCCGCGCCAAAGAGCGGGCGGATTTTGACGTAGGCCAGGCCGCGCACCAGCGGCACGAGCAGGTAACTCAGGAGCAGCGCGAGCACCAGCGGCAACAGCATCGCGCGCATGAAATACATCGTGTAAAACGTCGCCAGAACGAAGAGGCCGATTAGCGCAACCGATTTGATATCAGTCGGCCGGGGTCCCGGTCGAGGCGCGGGATCTTTTTCCGTCGCCGATTGACCGGTCGCTGCGATCTCTGGACGATCATCGAAAGCCATCGCTCTTGAATCGAGGCTGCCGGTCATTTCGCGCGCTCGGATTTCTGCTTCTGTGTCCGCCGCTCTTGTGGAATAATGTCGCGCGATGATGCGCTGGATGGCATTGCCGTTGGTTCTGGTCTTCGCCGCCGCGTTACCGGCGCAGGAAGAGCTGCCGAAAGATCCCGAGCAGTCGATGGACATTGAGCCGCCGCTCTTGATTCAGGAAACTCCGAATCAAAATGTCGTTTACACAAGGCCGGACGGCGCCGAGCAAAAGCCTGCGCCGGACGTAGATCATCTCATCGCGTCGTTGGAAAAAGCGCGAAAGAGCGCCGTGTCGGGCGAACGTCTCTACAAGGGCGGCATTATTGCGAAGGTCGATGCGGAGAATCGCGCGTTGAAAGCGATTCGATTGGAAGCGGAGTTGGCCCAGGCGAAACTGGAGCTGGCGAAGCAGAACACTGTGGAAGAGCAGGCCCGTCATGAAACGGGTGAGATTCCGGACGCGGAACTCGAGACCGCGCAGTCGACGGAACTCGCGGCGGCGAAAGAGGCCGAAGCGGCGATCGCAAAGAAAGACAAAGCCGAACTCGACGCGGCCGTCTTGAATCTCCAGCGACAGAAAAAACTTCTCGCGATGGGGAGCGGGCGAAAGTCGGAGGTGAATCGCGCGCAGGAAAAGGTCAGCGCGCTCCAGCAAAAAAATTAATCGGGCGCCGTTGACGAGGGCCAGCGTTCGCGGTATTAGGCGCGTTCCTCGTTGTAGCCGGGATCGGTGATCCCGACCGAAGATACCTAGCTCCTTTGCCCGCCGGGATCATCGATCCCGGCTACAGCCAGCGTGTTGCGCCAGAAATTTGTGCTTGCCTGGCGGGGCAAATTTTGAAAAACCGCAGGCACGTCAATCGCTGATTTGAGGTAACCGTGAGAATTGCAGTTCGAAAATTTTTGGTGACGACCGCGCTGATGATTGGCGCGACAACAGTTAGCTTCGCGGGATCGTTTCCGTCATCGGGACCAACGACTCCGGGTAACGAGGCTGTATTCCGCGACGGTGTCGCGCTGGCGCCGTTGAACGCGCCGGCTTCCGTGAAGCGCGCGATCTGGGCGGCGAACCAGCTGCGGACGAAGCCGTATCGCTGGGGCGGCGGCCACAAGACGTTTCACGATTCCGGTTACGATTGTTCCGGCACTATCTCCTACGCCCTCGCCGGCGCTGGATTAGTGAATGTGCCATTGAGCTCGACGGAATTTCGCGCCTACGGCGGCCGCGGCCCTGGAAAATGGATCACCGTTTACGCGCGCAACGGCCACACCTTTGCCATCATTGCCGGCCTTCGGCTCGACACGACCTCGCCGCATAATCCGTCGCGCCGCTGGGCGCCACGCTGGCAGCCCACCGAGCGCATGCCCCGCGGCTTTGAAGCGCGGCATCCCATCGGCTTGTAAATCGTCGTTTCCTGTCATGTTGATCCCGCAACGCGGGAGAAACATCTCTGAATATTTCTGCGATCGCACCGCGCTGAAATGGTCAGAGATTCTTCGCCGGCTGGGCGGCTCAGAATGACAATCTTGAAGGGCGGTCCTTCGGAAATCGCTGGCGGTCGCCTCGCGCTTCCCTAAGCTGCACGACTTATGGCTCACCGAATCTTTCGCTGGTCGCTTCTCGCTCTCGTCTTAACCGCCTGCTCGTCCACGTTCGCCGACGAAGGCATGTGGTTGTTCAGCAATCCGCCGCTGAAACAGCTCAAAGAAAAATATCATTTCGAGCCGACGCCGCCGTGGCTCGATCATCTCCAGAAGTCGAGTGTGCGATTCAACTCCGGCGGAAGCGGCTCGTTCGTTTCCTCGAATGGCCTCGCGATCACGAACCATCACGTCGGGCTCGACACTCTCCAGAAGCTCAGCAACGAAAAGAACAACTACGTTCGCGATGGATTCCACGCCAGGACGCAGGCGGAAGAACCGCGCGCGACCGATCTCGAGCTGAATGTCCTCATGTCGATCGAGGACGTAACCCCGCGGGTGCAAGCGGCCTTGAAACCGGGCCTGACGGCCGAGCAATCGGCAGCCGCGCGCCAGAAGGCGATCGCGGAAATTGAAAAGGAGAGCAAAGAAAAAACGGGACTGCGCTCTGACGTCATCACGCTTTATCAAGGCGGCGCCTATCATCTTTATCGTTTCAAGCGCTACGACGACGTCCGGCTCGTGTTCGCGCCGGAACAACAGATCGCGTTTTACGGCGGCGATCCGGATAACTTCGAGTATCCGCGTTACGATTTGGATATCTGCATTTTTCGCGCGTACGAAAACGGACAGCCGGCCAAGATCGAGCATTTCCTGAAATGGAATCCGGACGGGCCAAAGGATGGTGAGTTGACCTTCGTGAGCGGACATCCGGGAAAGACGGATCGGCAACTGACGCTCGATGAGCTCGCCGACATCCGCGATCACGAAGCGCCGTATCTGTTGAACATGTTTAATCGGCGCGAAGTTTTCTTTTCAGCGTGGGCGGGGCGCACTTTCGAAAATGCCCGGCGCGCCCGCGAAAATTTGTTCGGGATCCAGAACAACCGAAAACGCTACGACGGTTATCTCGCCGCGCTGCTCGATCCGGACATCGATCGGTCCCTGAAAGGGCGCGAACAGAAACTCCGCGACGCGATGGGCAAGGATGCGAAGTGGAAAGAAACGTTGGCTGCCTACGATCGAATCAAAAAGGCGCAGGACGAAACGGCAAAGATCCTGCCGGTTTACAATTATTACGAGACCGCCCGCGGCAAACAGGGCGCGAGCTATCGTGCGCCCCGCGGCTTCTACAGCACTCTCTTCAAATACGCGCGCCGGCTTTTGCGGGCCGGCGATGAGCGGCCGAAACCGAACGGCGAACGCTTCCCTGAATTTCGCGATAGCAACAAGGAATCGCTCGAGCTGGACCTCTTCTCGACCGAGCCGGTCTACGACGACATGGAGCAGATCATGCTCACCGACTCGCTCACCGATCTGGCGACGCGTTTTGGTTTTAACGATCCGCTCGTCCAGAAAGTTTTGGCCGGGAAATCGCCGAGTGCGCGCGCGCTGGAATTGATCAGCGGAACAAAGCTGAAGGACGTGGCCGTGCGGAAACAATTTTATGAGGGCGGCGCCGCTGCCGTCACCGCCGCGAAAGATCCAATGATCGAGCTGGCGCGGTTGATCGATGCGCCGGCACGGGCCTCGCGAAAAGTTTACGAAGCGCAGGATGAAACGAAACAGCAGGCCTACGGCGATATCGCCAAAGCGCGTTTTGCGATTGAGGGCACGAATAATTATCCCGACGCGACATTCACGTTGCGTCTCTCTTACGGGACGGTTCGCAGCTACGAGGAGAATGGAAAACCGGTCGCTTCGTTTACCGATTTCGCCGGCCTCTACACCCGCTCGGCCGAGCACAACAATCAACCGCCGTTCGATCTTCCGTCACGATGGGTCGAGAAGAAAGCGGCGCTCAATCCCGCCACGAAATATGATTTCGTTTCGGACGCCGACATTATCGGAGGCAATAGCGGCAGTCCGGTCGTGAACCAGGCGAACGAATTCGTCGGAATTATTTTCGACGGCAACATTCAATCCCTCGTGCTCGACTGCATTTTCTCCGACAAGGAAGCCCGGGCCGTGAGCGTGGATTCCGCTGCGATCACCGAAGCGTTGCGGAAAGTTTACGATGCGGGCGCGCTCGCCGATGAGCTGGGGAAGTGACGGGTAGGGACGCCGCGCTGCGGCGTCCGCGGATTGGTATTTGTTGCCCGGAGAGACATTCGGCGGACGGCGCAGCGCGCCGTCCCTACCAAGGGTCTGCGATAAAAGTGTATGGCCAATCTTGCCAGCGCTTGACCAGACCGGCGCGAACCGGATTGGTCAAAACGTAATCGGCCTTCTCGCGAAAGCTCTCGTCTCCGCGGAGCCGATGCTCGAAGAATCTCGCTGCCATCGAATACCGAGTGTTTTCGCTGTCCACTCTTTCCATTTGCTTACAATCATTTGCGTTCGCTTATCGGTCCGACCAAAACTTATTACGACGTGGACATGGTCCGGCATCACGACGGCAAGATGCGCGTACCAGATTTGCCGGTCGTTGCGATGCTTGATGGTCTCGATTAGTGCGGGGCCGATGGCCGGGATCGCTAGTTGGTTCCGGCCGCGCTTCTGGCAACAAATCGTAATGAAGTAATCCTCTTTGTTTGGATCCAGCCAG
>DASQPH010000122.1:0-4329 GCA_035644055.1 Chthoniobacterales bacterium | reverse complement strand
CAATCCGGTCCGCCAGATACGCGCCAGCTCGGCGTTTTCCATGAACGGCTTTGTCACATCGCGCAACGCTGCCGCGGCCGCATCCATCGCTGCCACTCGCGCAACCCGAGTGCTGCTCCGCAGTTGCACCGCCAAATAGAGGACGGAAACCACGACAGCGATTGAGCCGACCAATTGCGATACGGCGCTAATCGCATCCCAATTCATGGGGTCGAGCCTAAAGGAGTGACTCGCGCTTTTCACTCGCTAAATTAATTAGCAGCGATGGATCCCTACGCGAAGCCCAACGAGAAAAAGGTCGGAGCGAACCGGCCCAAGATCTCGCATTTGCCGAGCGAATTGGAGACGCGCACGCGCCAACAGCGGCAGGCCGAGAAGCAAGCCGTTGCGGCGGAACGGCGCGCGATTAAGAAGGCCGCCCGCCGAAATTTGAAGCGCCAGTTGGAGGAAGAATTGCAGGAATCTGACTGATTTGAGGGCTCGCGGCGGCTTGCATCCTGCTCTCTTCAGGAGTCGCCATGAACAGCTCTTCCCACAGTCAAATTGTCTCGGAAAACATTATCGACAGCCGCCACTTGATTACCGGCCTAAGGCACGCGCTCGATGTGAATTATTCGCGCGTCCTGAGCGCGGCGAGAGAACAGTGGGAACGCTGCTTCGAAGGCACTGACCCGAGCGATGCGTGCGTGCATGTGCGAATCACGTCCGGCAAACCATCGGCGGGTGTGATCAAGAAGCCGGCTGCGTCGCTCCTCTACGCAACGCGCCGATTGACCGCGTAGGTTCACTGCGCGCGGTTGTACTTCTTTAATAATTCGCGCACCCGATCCTGGGGAAGCGCTTCCACGCGATGATCGTCGCGGCCGATCATGGTCTGATTGTCCACCAGCGCGTTGACCACCGCTTCTTCGGTCGCCTGAACCACGGCGTCGAAGATTGGATCGAGCCGATCGTTCGGCATCGTTTCGACTGAGCGCGTGAGTTTGTCCGGATTCGACGCCTCGGGATTCGCTGTCGAAAACGCCAGGAACAGATCACCGGAACCGTTTCCGGAAACAGTTCCAGTCCGCGCGAGGCCGAGCGAAACGCGTCGCGCCAAGCGCTTCAACTGGTGAGGCAACAACGGGGCATCGGTCGCGACGATGGCAATGCAGGAACCGTTTTCCTTTGGATAAATGGAGCCCGGAATTTCCTTGCCGACCGGCACGCCAGCGATCGTGAGATGATTGCGCCGGCCGAAATTTGCCTGGACGAGGACGCCGACGGTGAACGTTCGCGGCGCAGCGTCTTTCTTTTCTTTCATCGGGATCTTGCGCGACGCCGTTCCGGTTCCACCCTTGAATTCATAACAAATCATCCCGGTTCCGCCGCCAACGCTTCCCTCTTCGATCGCGCCGCCGTGCGCGTTTTGAAGCGCGCTGAAGACATGCTCCGGCTTCACGTGAAAGCCATTCACGTCGTTCAGCCAGCCGTCCCATGTTTCGGCCACGACCGGCAGGCTCCAGTAAAAGCCGCCGGGATCCGCGCCGCCTTTTTTCACGCGCCAATCGATGATCGCGTCACGTACGACGCCGACACTATGCGTGTTTGTAATTGCGATCGGTCCTTCCAGGAATCCGCCTTCCTCCATCCACGCGGTACCGGTCATTTCGCCGTTTCCGTTGAGGCTGAAAACGCCGGCATAAACAGGATCGTCGGTCTTGCCGCGAGGCAGAATCGCAGTCACACCGGTCCGGACCGGCCCTTTGCCGACCTCGAGTTTGCCCTCGCCGCTGATGAGCGTCGTGTAACCGACCTCAACGCCGGCCACGTCAGTGATCGCGTTGAGTTCTCCCGGCGTTCCATCGAAGGGAATGCCAAGCGCTCTCGCGCGCAGGTGCTGCGTCGGCGGCGGAGAGGTTTGCGGCTCGCGGGCGAAAAGCCAGGGAACGAGAAGAGCGGTGAGCGCGAACGCGGCGAGGCGTGACGTTGTGAAATTCATGATAAGGGGCAAACGTCTAACGCCCAACCCGCCTCCGCAAGAAATGGTATCCGATCCGGTCTACACGCGGACGGGCTCCGCCGTGGCGAGCGCCCAACGTCCAACCCCGAATTAAGAGTGATTTTCGGTTTTCTGTTTTCGCGCACGATTGAAGCGGATTAGATTCGCGGCGTGAGCTATCAGGTTTTCGCGCGAAAATATCGTCCGCAGACGTTCGACGATCTCGTGGGACAAACCCACGTCACGCGGACGCTGAAGAACGCGGTCGAACAGAACCGGCTCGCTCACGCGTATCTCTTTGTTGGCCCCCGCGGGATTGGGAAAACTTCGACGGCGCGCATCCTGGCGAAGGCGCTTAATTGCGTGAATGGGCCGACGGTTACGCCGTGCGGCGTCTGCGACAGCTGCAAGGAAATCGCCGGCGGCAACAGTCTTGACGTCCTCGAGATTGACGGCGCAAGCAACAACGGCGTCGAGCAGGTGCGCGAGCTGCGGGACAACGTGCGTTACGCGCCAAGCAAAGGGCAATTCAAAATTTACATCATCGACGAAGTCCACATGCTCACCTCGGCCGCCTTCAACGCGCTGCTCAAGACGCTCGAAGAACCGCCGGCGCATGTGAAGTTCATCTTCGCGACGACCGAGCCGCAGAAGGTTTTGCCGACGATCCTGAGCCGCTGTCAGCGCTTCGATCTTCATCGCATCCCGGCGAATTTGATCGCGCAACATCTGCAGTTCATAGCGGGCAAGGAAAAGATCGTGCTCGATCCGGCGGCTGCGCACGCGATCGCAAAGGGCGCCGATGGCGGATTGCGCGACGCCGAGTCGATGCTCGATCAACTGGTCGCGTTCTGTGGCGACAAGATCGAGGAGCCGGACGTGTTGAATGTCTTCGGCTTTACGAGCGAACAAACCGTGGCGCAATTCACGGAAAAGATTCTGCGCGGCGACACGCCGGCCGCGCTCGAGCTGCTCCATGCCGAGGCCGACAACGGCAAGGATATGATGAAACTCATGTCCGACCTGATCTCGTACCTGCGCGATTTGCTCGTCGGCAAAGTGAAACCTGAAGCGCTGGCCGAAGATTTGAATCCGGACCTGCAAAAATCGCTCGAGACCCAGGCAGACCTGATCGAAACCGATCGGCTGCTCGAATTGATCGACCAATTCGCCGCCGCCGAAGGCCGAATGAAATGGGCGCCGAACAAGCGCCTCCATTTCGAAGTCGCCGTGATCAAAGCGATCCAGACGTTAAGTCAGGTCACGCTAAATGAAGTGATCGAGAATCTGGCGGCCTTGCGAGATGGAAAGGAGCCCGCTGTAGCCGGGATCGCTGATCCCGGCCCGCGATCAGGAAAAACGAAACCAGTTGAAAAAGTTCCTGAGTCCACTCCGGCCGGGGTCACCGACCCCGGCTACATCAAGGAGGAAGCGATCGATCCAAAAGATGCGTGGAAAAAAACGGTAGAGAAAGTGCGCGCCACCCGGCGATTGATTGCGGGCTGGGTAGAGGCAGGCACGGCGCTCGGCGTCGAAGGCCGTTTTCTGATGATCGGGTTTCCACCTGAACAAAAGGCAGCGATGGAATCGCTTTCTATTCCGAAAACGCGCGATTACATCGACGCCGTTCTAAAAGAAGTGAGCGGTCAGGATTGGAAAATAAAGTTTGTGGTTAAGGAAGGACTTCCGGTCGTCGCGCCGGTCGAAACGGCCGCGCCGAGAAAGGCGGAAACGCCGTCGACATTCAAAGACGATCCGCTGATCCGCGAAGCGCTGGAAATTTTCAAAGGCGAAATTAAAACCGCGAGCGATTGATTGACCGACTATGAACATCAATAAGTTGATGAAGCAGGCGCAGAAGATGCAGGAGCAAATGGCCAAGACGCAGGCCGAGCTCGAAGACAAAACGGTCGAAGTCCAGGCCGCGGGCGGCAAAGTTACTGTCGTCGCGAATGGTTCCGGTGACGTGGTCTCGATCAAGATTGCGAAGGAGATCGTCGATCCCGAGGACGTGGAATTTCTCGAGGAAGCGGTCCTGAGTGGCGTGAAACAGGCGATCGCGCAGGGAAAAGATTTAGCGCAAAGCGAAATGACCAAGATCACCGGCGGACTCGGACTGGGTGGTTTGGGATTATAACGATTTTGATTGCGCTTGGTGGCGTTCGAAAATGCAGACTTCGCGAATTCCAAACTGTTGCATCTTCTCCGCGAGCCGATCGTAGTTTTCGCCAAGCTGCACATGAGAGTGCGCGTCGGATGCGGTCGTGAACCGAATTCCCTTCTCAATCGCGAGCCGAATAATTTCGTCGGAGGGATAAAGTTCGTTCACTGGTTTGCGCCAGCCGGCG
>DASQPH010000121.1:0-7415 GCA_035644055.1 Chthoniobacterales bacterium | reverse complement strand
CCTCGTTTCCCAAGGACGCTGCGTTCCCGTGAAAATCCTCGTCGTCGGCAGCGGTGGCCGCGAACACGCCCTTGTTTGGAAACTACGGCAATCTTCCGGCGTCGATCGGATTTTCTGCGCGCCGGGAAATGCCGGCACCGAACAACTCGGTGAGAACGTCGCGATAAAAGCGGGCGATCTGCCGGCATTGGCGCGTTTCGCGAAAGAGAACCAGATCGAGTTGACGGTTGTCGGACCGGACGACCCGCTCGCGGCTGGAATTGCCGATCATTTCGAAACCGAAGGTCTGCGAATTTTTGGGCCGACGAAATCCGCGGCGCGCCTGGAATCGTCCAAAATTTTCGCAAAAGAACTAATGCGGGCAAAACAGATTCCGACGGCGCGTGCCGCGATTTTCGAGAAACAGGAAGCGGCCTTTGCCTTCCTCGAGGAATCGCATTTCCCGATCGTGATCAAGGCCGACGGACTGGCACTCGGCAAGGGTGTGATCGTCGCGAGGGACGTTGAAGAAGCAAAGACTGCGGTTACCGCGATGATGAGTGAAGGACGGTTCGGCGAGGCGGGGCGGCGGCTTTTGATCGAGGAATGCCTGGCCGGGACGGAGTGCTCGTTGCACGCGCTGGTCGACGGAGAAAATTTTCGGATGCTGGCGAGCGCGCGCGATCACAAACGCGCGTTTGATGGCGACGCCGGGCCAAACACCGGCGGGATGGGCGCATTCAGTCCGGCGAACAACTTCGACGCGGAAATGCAATCGCGTTTCGAAGGCGAGGTGATGCGGCCGTTGCTCGATGGTCTCCGCGAAAATAACGTCACGTTTCGCGGCCTGCTTTTCCCGGGATTGATGATGACGGCCGATGGCCCGCGTGTTCTCGAGTTCAATTGCCGGTTCGGCGATCCCGAAACGCAGGCGATCCTGCCACGGCTGAAATCGGATCTGCTTCCGCTGCTGGAAAGGACTATCGATGCCAG
Organism: Chthoniobacterales bacterium; assembly: GCA_035644055.1. Taxonomy (GTDB): domain Bacteria; phylum Verrucomicrobiota; class Verrucomicrobiia; order Chthoniobacterales; family UBA10450; genus AV80. Next base: position 6,443 of record DASQPH010000121.1, on the reverse strand, counting down.
GCTGGAGAGCGTGAACGTCGAGTGGGACCCGCGGCCGGCCGTAACAATCGTGATGGCTTCCGGCGGTTATCCCGAAAAGTATGATGTCGGCAAACCGATTTCCGGCTTGGAGCCTGCTGCCTCGGAGGACGTGCAAATTTTCCACGCCGGGACCCGTCGACAAAATGGCGAGATCGTGACGAGCGGCGGCCGCGTGCTCGCGGTCACGGCGCTGGGCGAAACGATCGCGGCGGCGCGCGATCGCGCTTACGAAGTTGTTTCGCAAATCAACTTTGAGGGCTGCCATTATCGCCGCGACATTGCTCTGAGCGCGGCCGCTCGATAAACTGAGCCACTGATGTCGCGCTCCTTTTCCTTCCTGATCGCCGGTCTGTGCTGCTGGAGTGCGGCGGCGAATTGCTTCGCGCAAGTACCCGCCAAGACCTCGCCTTCCCCGTCCGCAGCGCCGGAGCCTTCCGCCACGCCGACGACGCGCGCTCTGATCGATTCGATGGATGCCGCCGATTTGAAGGAAGCGATCCAGTTGCTGAAGAACAATTACATCAAGCCCGATGCCCTCAACGAAACGGAACTGAGTCGCGCGGCGTTCGAAGGAATTCTCACCCGGCTCGGGCGCGGCGTGATCCTTCTTCCAAACGCAAGCGCCGACTCCGGGGAAGCGGCCACGCCGTTTTACTCCGAGATCCTTGACGGCCACGTCGGCTATCTTCGTCTCGGGGTTTTGAACAAGGCGAACCTCGACTCGCTCGACACCAATTTGCAAAATTTCGCGACTAAAAAAGTGAACGCGGTCGTCCTCGATTTCCGCGCCAGTCCGGCGACGAACGATTTCGCGGTCGCGGCGGAATTCGCGAAACGTTTTTGCCCGAAAAACAAAACGCTTTTCACCCTGCGCAAAACGACGGCGCGGCAGGAACGGACATTCACTTCCGATCGCGACCCCGCGTATCAGGGATTGATCGTCGTCCTGGCTGACGGCGACACGACGGGCGCGGCGGAGGCGGTCGCGGGCGTGATCCACATCTACGATAAGGCTGTCGTCATCGGGCAACCGAGCGCGGGTCGCGCGGTGGAGTACTCTGATTTGAAGCTGCCGAGCGGGAAACTGCTCCGGGTCGCGGTCGGGGAAGCGATTTTGCCCGAGGGCTATTCGCTCTTTCCTGGCGGGTTGAAACCAGATCTTCCCGTGGAGATGCCGGCGACGGACAAACGCGAAGTGTTTCAGGCGAGCCGCGAAAAAGGGATGACGCCGTTCGTGGTGGAGAATCCGCGGCCGCATCTGAATGAAGCGGCGCTTATTTCGGGGACGAACCCCGAGCTGGAAGCGATGGAAGCCGCGCAACGACGGAAAACGAATCCGGAAAAAAGCGGTGTGCACGACGCCGTTTTGCAGCGGGCCCTGGACCTGGTGACTTCAATCGAGATTTTCAAGAAAAGGTAGGGACGCCGCGCTGCGGCGTCCGGGAGGGGCGACGCAAACCGACGTTTGCGGACGGCGCAGCGCGCCGTCCCTACCAATTGGAAATCTGATCGAGCGGGTTTAGCATTCGCCTCGGGTGAATCCGCTCGAAGAAACTATCGGCTACAAGTTCCGGAACTCGCTCCTTTTGGCCGAGGCGCTCACTCATCCGAGTCTGCGACACGAGACGCATCGGACCCATTTCGATAATCAGCGCCTCGAGTTTCTGGGCGACGCTGTCCTGCAGCTCGTCATTACCGAACATCTCTACGGTTATTTCAGCGCGGAAGCGGAAGGAAAATTGACGAAGCTCCGGGCGCGGCTGGTTTCACGCGAAGCGCTGGCCGTTCATGCGGCGGCGATGGATCTGGGAAAATATCTAATGATGGGCCGGGGCGAAGAAGCGAGCGGCGGGCGCTTGCGAAACTCGACCCTGGCCGACGCGTTCGAAGCGCTGGTCGGCGCGATCTATCTGGATAGCGATCTGGCCACGGCGCGGAAATTCATTCTCGAACAAGCGGCGGCCGAGCTGGCCCAGCTCGTCGAAGAACCGGTCGACGTGAATCCCAAGGGGCAGCTGCAGGAATTGCTCCAGGCGATCTCACCGCGAAGCCCGGTCTACGAAGTGATGTCGCAAACCGGACCGGAGCATTCCAAGACCTTTGTCGTCCGGGCGGTTTGGGAAGGCATCGAGCTCGGGCAGGGAAGAGGGAAGAGCAAGAAGCAGGCGGAAACCGCGGCCGCGCTCGAAGCGATGCGGGAAAGGCGCTGGGAAAAAAATCCGATCAGCGTTTCGGCGAATGGTTGAGGGCGTGGACCGTGCCCCAGGCATGGTGCTGCGCAATCGTCGCTGAAACAAATTCCTTCGCGCGTGCGATCGCTTCTTCCAAAGCAAGGCCGGCGGCCAGCCCGGCCGTAATCGCCGCGGAGTAGGTGCAGCCGGTGCCGTGAGTGGCAATGCCGCGCGAAAACGGGGCGGAGAATTCCATCACATTGTCGCCGACGAAAAGAAGATCGATGGCCTCGTTCCCCGACAAATGGCCGCCTTTCAACAGGACCGCGATGCCGTATTTTTTCGCCAGCGCCTGGCCCGCGTCGCGCATCGCGGCGAGGTCATCGATCGGCCGACCAAGCAGGCGCGCGGCTTCGCCGAGGTTTGGAGTGAGAAGAGTCGCGAGCGGAAATAAATCGCGCTCGTAAATTTGGATCGCGTCGTCCTGCAACAATGGGTCGCCGCTCGTCGCCACCATCACCGGATCAATCACGAGCGGCCGCGATGTCTGGCCCCCGAGGGCCCGCGCGATTTCGGCGATGATCTCGGCAGAAAACAGAAGTCCGGTTTTGATGGCGGCGACGGGGAAACTGCGGAGCAGGACTTCGATTTGTTCGCGGACTATCGCGGCGCTGACCGGCTCAATTTTCGAAACGCGGCCCGGAGTTTCCGCGACCACGCAGGTCACCGCGGTCAATCCGTAAACGCCGAGGGCGCTGAACGTCTTCAGGTCCGCCTGAATTCCCGCGCCGGCGCTGCTATCCGAGCCGGCAATGGTAAGCGCGACCGGAATGCTCACTGGCATCATTTGGCGTCGCCCACAGAGCGACAGCTACAGCTACCCGCCGTCGCTGCCGATCGCTTCGACCGGGCAACCTTCCATCGCTTCCTTACAAAGCGCTTCTTCCTCGGGACTCTCCGGTTGTTTGTAAACAAAGGAGTGGCCGCCGTCGTCGTTGCGTTTGTAATTGGCCGGCGCCGTCTCGCGGCAAAGATCGCAGTCGATGCATTGATCATCGACGTAATAAGGTCCGGAAACGTTTTCGGGGTATTTGTTTGCTGCGTCGGCCATATTTTCCCGCTAAAAGCGAACTCGAACGTAGAAAGAAAGCCCTCGGGCGCAATGGAAATCTACTCGCAATCCAATCAGGCGCGGCCAATCGGGAGGCGAACAGCGAAGTGATGGGGATGGCCCGCGTTGCGCCGACCAAAAAGGAGAAAACGAAGACGCTGCAAGCGTTCCTGGTCGAGCTCGCGATCTACGGCGTTTTCGTGACGGGTTATTTCTTTCTCGTCCTCCATTATCTCGCCGGCTGGCTCCAGGATTTGCACCTGCATCACGTGAAACTTTACGCGTCGATGACGATTGTCCTCATCATCGGCCAGGCCGTGTTTCTCGAAAGCGTGACGACATGGCTGCTCCGGTTGCTCCGCGGGCGCGCCGAATAGAATCATGTTCTTCCCAATCTCGAACTCGCACATAAGCCCGGTCTATCTGGTCGTGATCGGGTTTTTCATCGGAATCCTGGGCGGATTTTTTGGAGTCGGCGGAAGTTTCATCGCGGGACCCGCGCTGCGAGCGGTCGGGTTGGACTGGAATTTCGCGGTCGGAACGGACCTCGCGCATATCGTGGGGAAATCGGTCGTGGCGGCGAAGCGGCATCGCGCCCTGGGAAACGTCGATCTGAAGCTGGGCCTGATCATGGCGATCGGGACGATGGGCGGCGCGGAAGTCGGCGCGCAACTGATCCAGATGTTGAAGCGTGCCGGGAACGTGAACTTCGTCGTGAGCGTCGTCTCGATTGCGATCTACGCCAGCATCTCGAGCTTCATGATCTGGGAAGCGTGGCGGACGCTGCATTATCAGAAGAAACGCAGGCCCCGCTCCAAAGTCCCGGGCACCGCCGCGAAACAAGACGAGTCTTCGTTCAGCCATCGAACCCAAGCCATCCAGCGCCTGAAAATCTGGCCGATGATTTCGCTCCCGGCCTCCGGCGTGAAAGCGATCTCGCTTTGGGTGATCCTTCTGGTCTCGTTCATCGGCGGCTTGTTCAGTGGTTTTCTTGGAGGCGGCGCCGGCTATATCCGGATGCCGATGCTCGTTTACGTTCTGGGAATTCCGACGCATCTCGCGGTCGGCACTGATTTATTCGAAATCATTATCTCGGCCAGCTACGGAACCTTTAGCCACGCCGTCAAAGGCAACGTCGATATTTTGATCGCGCTCGTCATGCACACGGGCGCGGCGATTGGCGCGCAGATCGGCGCGATCTCAACCCAATATTTTGCGGGCCCAAAAATTCGGATGGCCTTCGTGCCGCTGCCGTTGATCGGCGCGGCCATCGTGATTTACACGCTCGTGACCGGTCACAAACTTTAGTTTATGCGCATTCTCATCTGCAGCGACGGCACCGACCCGGCGGACAAGCCGGTCCTCCTGGCCGGACTTGTCGCCGGGCCGACGAAAGCCGAAACGACTTTGCTCGGAATCGCCGAAACCCCGACGGATGAAACGCCACTGCGAGAGGCGCTCGAGAGCGAGGCGGAAAAACTCCGACAATTCCACGTCTCGCCCGAGATCGTGGTGCGGTCCGGCGAGCCGATTCGCGAAATTTTGGAGCAAACAAAGTCGCGGCGGTACGACATGACAATCATCGGCGCGCGGCGCAAGACGAGCAGCGGCCCGTATTGGCGCTCGAGCAAGACTTACGAAGTCATCAAAGCGATCCCGACTCCGGTCCTGTTGGCGACCGGCATTTGCGAGACGTCGAAGAGCTTCATCGTTTGCACCGGCGGGAAAAAATATATCGACGCGGCGGTGGAATTAACCGGCAAAGTCGCGGCGGCCGTGGGCGCATCGGTCACGCTCCTCCACGTCATGGCGGAACCGCCCGCGATTTATGCCGACCTCATGCAGCTCGAGGACGACGTCGAACGTTTGCTCCAATCCGGGTCGGAGCTCGGCCGAAATTTGCTCGCGCAAAAACAGAGCCTCGAAAAGCTCGGCGTCCTCGTCGAAGTGCGCATCCGTCACGGTTTCGTGCTCGACCAGATTTTTGCCGAGGTCAGTGAGCGCGGTCACGATCTCATTGTCACTGGTTCATCGCCGACGCGCGGTCCGCTCGGCCATTACATCATGGGTGACCTGACCCGTGGAATCGTGAATCGGGCGAACGTTCCGGTGCTGGTCGCGAGATCGACGAAAAACGGCGGAGCGCCGGCCGGGATTTGGAACACGTTGAAGCAACTGATGGCCTCAAGCTGGGGAAAGACGTAACCGCCGCAGCGGCGGAAATCCCAAATCCCAAGCTCCAAAATCCCAAAGAAGCTCCAAGCACCAAAATCCAAAACCGTCTTGTCGCTTAGCGCGGGAAAAACGGATCGAGATTTTGCGATTTGGGATTTGTTTGGGATTTGGAGCTTGGGATTTGGGATTTTACCGCCTCGCTAGCCGCCGTTCCTTTGCAACAACGCGCCTTGTCCGCGCATCAAGGCTTCGCCGATCAAAACCGCATCGACTCCGCACGCTTTGATGCGCGCGAGATCTTCCGCGGTTCGAATTCCACTTTCGCTTACGAGCACGATTCTTTCGGGAACTTCTTCGCTGAGCCTTTCGGTCACGCCGAGATCGACCTCGAACGTCGCGAGGTTCCGGTTGTTGATTCCGATCACGCGCGCGTCCGTTTCGAGAGCGCGATCGAGCTCCGCGAGCGTGTGCACTTCCACCAAAGCATCGAGCTGATAGAGCGCCGCGGTTTCCAGCAGCGAAACGAGCTGTTCCTGGCCGAGGGCCGCGACGATCAACAGGATCGCATCCGCGCCGGCGACCGCTGCCTCCATGATCTGGAGCGGATCGAGAATGAAATCCTTGCGAAGCAGCGGTTGCGGCACCTGCTCGCGAATCAATTTCAGATAATCCAGATGCCCCTGGAAAAACCGTTCGTCAGTCAGAACGGAAATCGCTTCGACGCCGGCCCGCGCGTAGTTCCTCGCGATCGCGACCGGATCGAACGATTCGACAATGACGCCGGCGGACGGTGACGCCTTTTTCACTTCGGCGACGAGCGCCAATTTGCCGCCCTCCCGCTGCAAAGCGGAAGCGAATCCGCGCACGTCATTCCGCAAGAGCGCAGCCCGATGCAATTCGTCGCGACGCGGCTGGAGTCGCTCGATCTCTTCGCGTTTCGTGCGCAAAATTTCTTCCAGCCGATT
>DASQPH010000120.1:0-10409 GCA_035644055.1 Chthoniobacterales bacterium | reverse complement strand
GCGCGCCGTCGTCAGCGTGGACGGAAACGGCTTTTGCCGAAAGGCGTGGAAGTTCATTACGCCCGCCACACCCAGGCATAGGTTAGGTTAAAAGGGTTAAAGCGTTGAATCGTTGAAGCGGGCTAAACGCTGGAACTCTTCAACTCTTCAACGCCGTAACGTCTCCTCCAGCCTCCCGGCGTAACCGGTTAGCTCCAGATATCCGCGACCCGTGATCGACTGGCCATCCTGCGTCCCACTCGCATCGATCGCGCCTTCCCAATAGGCGATCGGGTCTGTCCGCAATTCCTGTTCGTCAAGCGCGCGCTTCAGCGTGAATTCGATCTTTTCCGCGGGAATCGCGACTTTCCAGACGAGCGGGTAACGGCCGCCGCTGGTTTTGCTTTCCCAGAACTCCAACGGCGTCATTTGGAAATCGGAGGCGCGAAGGTGCGTCCTGGTTCCATCTGCTGCGATCCAGGTTCCGCTCGACGCCGGATCGGCGTCGCCATTGGCGAGTCGCATTCGGTAGAGCATCAACTCGGTGCCGTTCTCCCATTGCACGCAAACCCAATCCCACCCGACGTGTCCTGGTCCGAGCTGGCTCGTCGACCATTCGTGGTCGAACCAGCTCGATCCTCGGACCTGGTGCTTTGTTTCGCCGAGCGTTATTTCACCGGTCGTTTCGAAACGCGTAAGGGAATAATAGTGCGACGCAGCCGTTCCATCGGCGGTCTTCTTGCTGACGCCATTCTCTCCATGGACGGCCGGCTGCTTGGCCGGGCGAAGGTGGAGGCGTAACGCGCCGAAACTCGTCGCCGCCCGAAGCTCGAACTCGTTCTCGCCGGTTAGCTCCAGCGTCCAGTTCTCGATCCAGGCCAGCCGTTGTCCATCGTCGAACCCGGCTTCGCCGAAAGCGCCCCGCCTCGTTTTTTGTTCGAAGCGAAACTGCTTTCCGGCGACGTCGGTGATGGCGAAGTGCGCGAACTTCAGATCGTCAACAATGAACCGGGAAGCGCCCGGATCGCGCGTCGTGACAGGGCGGATTCCTTCGCGGAAAAATGTCAGTTCATAGCCGAAACGACGGCCCGCGGAATCGAAAAGGTTGCCGGTGAAATACCACCACTCGGTTTTGAATTCGCGATGCGCATGATGATCGCGTGGAAATTCGTAACGCCAGCCCGGCTCGGCGATTTTCCAATCGGCGGCGAGCAAAATTAGGCCGAGGAAAACAAATCCTGTAGCAGCGGCCGTGTGGGCCGCTTGGGATCGACACGGCCACACCGCGCGCGTTCTCGCTTCCCACAGGGGAGCGGCTACAGAAGAAGCATTCGCGTTCGTTCTCATTCGTCGCGCAAATTATCCGCCAGCTCCATTCGACTAGCGCGCCAGGCGGGAATAATCCCGGCGATAACGGCGGCGGCCAGAATCCACACTGGCGTCCAGGCCAGGCTTCTCCAGGGAAACGCGAGATGAATCGTCCAGCCGAAGAACACGCGATTCATGACGCCGGTCAGGACCAGCGCAAGACACAGTCCAGAGACCAGGCCCACCGCCGCCGCCAGCAAGCCGAGCATCGCCGTTTCGGTCAAAAGGAGCCGCCGTATTTGCCCGGCGCTGGCACCAATGGCGCGCAGAATCGCGAGCTCTCTCCTCCGTTCGGCGATTAAAATGGTCAGGGACAAAAAGATTCCGGTCACGGCCACGAAGATCGAGATAGCCAGCAGGACATAGGTGACCGCGAAGGTTTGGTCGAAAATTTCGAAGATCCGGCGCCGCAACGATTCATTGGAGAAGATCGCGAACGCTCCCTGGTTGAACCGCGCGCGGAGCGCTTCCCTCACTTCCTCGGCGCGGTGACCGGTCTTCAGGTAAACGGCGACGCTGCGGATGCGGTCGTCGTGCCAGAAGCGGGCGAAGTTCGCGGCGCTCATATAAACGATGCCCTGTTCGGTGACGTAGTCGTAGAGAATTGCGGCCACGGGAAATGAGTGCGGTCCGTCCGGCGTCATTAGCTCGATGGCGTCGTTCTCTCGAACGCGATGGCGGCGCGCGAAGCTTTCCGAAACGAACACGCACGTTTCCTCGCGAAATCGCCGAATGAGCAAATTACGATCGCCGTGAAGAAATTGAAATTCACGGCGAATCCCGGTGATCGCCGCAAGCGCGACGTCGGTATCGCCCATCATGACTTCCACCCCCCGGAAGGTATCCGCGGTTTCGACCGCGGGATGGGTCGCGAGGAATTGAAACGCCTCGCGCGGAAAGAAGGCGGAATCGCCGAAGGCCTCGTTCGCGGCCGGCGTGATAAAGAGATCGGCCAACAGCGTCTGGTTGATCCAGACCTCAACGGTCTTGCGAAAGGAAAACACCATCACGCTCACGCCCACGGTCATCGCGACGGCGATGGCGAGCGCGGCGACCGTCACCGAATTTCGGAGAAGCGCCCGCCGAAGATTGCCGGCCGCCAGTTCTGTTTCCATCGGGACGCGCCCGCGTGCGCGATAACGGCGGAAGTAATTTCCCAACGCTGTGCTGAAACGAAATATCAGCCGCGGAACCAGGAAGGAGAACCCAGCCACAACACAAAATGCCGCCACGAAGCTGAGCCAGCGTGGACCGGTGGAAAGGGCGAGCCACGAAAAAATGGCGGCTGCGGAAATGAACGCGACCCCGCCAAACAGCCAGCCAAGGGAGGGCAGCGTCGAGCGTTCGATTCTGGCCCCGCCGTGAAGGGCTTCGACCGGTTTCTGCCGGGCGGCCTGCTGGGCCGGGAACCAGGCGGAGAAAATAACGGAAGCGACTCCGGTCCCCCATGCCAGGGCAAACATCCACGGCGGCAACGCGAGATCGCGCACACTCACCAGGACATAGAGCGACGAAATTGTTGCGGAGACGGCGCTGGTTAAAACGCGGGCCAACGCCAGCCCACCAAGCAAACCGAGGAACGCTCCAATCCCGCCGAGCACGATTGCTTCGGCGAGGAACAGCATCCGGACTTCGCCCCGGGTCGCGCCTAACGAACGGAGAATGCCGATCTCATGCTGCCGCCGAACGACCGACGCCGAGACGGTGTTGTAGATCAGGAACATTCCGACGAAGAGCGAGACCAGGCTCGTGAGCACGAGATTGAGCTGGAAACCGCCGAGCATTTTCTCGACTTCCTCGGTCCGCCGCGCCGGGGCCGCGACCCGCGCATCCTTTGGGACGATCGCGCGCAACGCAGCCATACTCGCCTCCCGCTGGCGCGGGTCCGCCAGTTTCAATTGAATGCTGCTCAGCTCGCCGCGCCGGCCTAACAACTCCTGGGCCCACCCGATATCCATGGCCGCGAAATGCGGGTCGAACGTGTCGTCTTTTCGGAGGAGAAAACCGATCTCCAATTCGGCGTCGCGCCCGCCGGCCCGGACCCGGACCTTGTCGCCTTGTTTCAGGCGATGCTCGCGCACGAATTCTTCCGACACCGCGATGGCGTTCGGCGAACCGAGCCAGCGTTGAATATCCATCGCGCTGGCGTCGAAGTTCGCCGGATCAAAAGTGCGGAACGGCGCGTTGGTGAAAACGTCGATGCCGAGGATCTCGAGATAATCGCCGGGGAAATCGCGCAACGAAACAAAACCATGGACCAGCGGCGTCGCCCCGGAAATGCCCGGCGCGGCAGCCACCTGGGGAAACACCGTTTCCGGCAGCTGCCGCGACGGCGACATAATCTCGAGCTCAGCTTTTCCCGCAACCAGATCCACGCTCGCCGCAAACGCGTGGCTCGCGCTTTGGTTCGCGATTTGCGTCGCGAGATAAACTGAAACGCCAAGCGCAACGCTGAGGATATTAAGCAGCCCGAGGAGCGGATGCCGGCGGAGATACCGCAGCACGTGCCACCGGAAGATACGAAGATATTGCCGCGTCACCGTAGTTGCGATCTAGGCTCGGCCCGAGACGTCCGCCAGAAAAATTCTATCGAATTCCAGAACGAAAACGGTTAAACAGGACGCTTCTCAAAAACAGGAGGAACCATGCCTACACTCGCCACCACCGTCGACGGCCTCAAATTACCCAACCCTTTTGTCATCGGCTCGGGCCCGCCGGGAACGAATTTGAACGTGATCTCACGCGCTTTTCGCGAAGGCTGGGGCGCGGTCATCGCGAAAACCGTCAGCCTCGATTCTTCGAAGGTCGTCAATGTCGCGCCGCGTTACGCGAAGTTTCACGGGAACGATAAGAAGGACGTGATCGGCTGGGAAAATATCGAGTTGATCAGCGACCGGCCATTCAACATCTGGCTGGACGAATTCAAGAAGTGCAAGGACATGCATCCCGACGGCATCCTGATCGCGTCGATCATGGAGGAATACAGTCACGATGCCTGGACAGAGATCGTCCAGCGCTGCGAAGCCGCGGGGGTCGATTCGTTCGAGCTGAACTTTTCCTGCCCGCATGGATTGCCCGAGCGAAAAATGGGCGCGGCCATGGGCGAGAACCCGGAGATTGTCGAGGAAGTCGTCGGTTGGGTAATGTCGGCCGCGACCAAACCGGTCTGGGCGAAGATGACGCCGAATGTGACCCGAATCGCGGAGCCAAGCCGGGCCGCGTTTCGCGGCGGTTGCCAGGGAGTGAGCGCGATCAACACGATCCGCAGCGTGATGAGCGTGAATCTCGAGACGCTCCGGCCGGAGCCAACGGTCGAGGGTTTCACAACGCCCGGCGGTTATTCCGGCAAAGCGGTGCGGCCCATTGCGCTCCGGATGGTGATGGAAATCGCGACGATGATCCGGAGCGAGTTTCCCGGACGCAGTCTTTCGGGCCTGGGTGGAATCGAGAGCGGCGAGGACGCCGCGCAGTTCATTCTGCTCGGCGCGGACACGACGCAGGTTTGCACCGGCGTGATGAAGTTCGGTTACGATTCGGTGAAACGGATGTGCGACGAGCTGCTCGCATTCATGGAGAAGCACAAGTTCGAGACGCTCGACGATTTCAAGGGCAAGAGTCTCGATTATTTCACGACGCATCGTGAGCTGGTGCGGATGCAAACCGAACGCAAAGCAAAAGACAAAGCCGCCGCCGAGGAAGCCGCCGCGAAGAAAATGGTGCGCGCGGACGGCGAATGGAGCGGCGATGATTTCGTGAAGCAGTCGGATGCATTAGCCAGAAGCTAATGAAGCTCCAAGCTCCAAACTTGATCAGATGAAGCTCCAAGCACCAAGCACCAAGCTCCAGAGAAGCTCCAAATCGCACTTCGTGAAGCACCAAGCTCCAAGCTCCAAGCTCCAGAGAAGCTCCAAATTTCAAGCGGCGCGCGTTGACTATTCCAGAGACGAAATGGTTTCAGCGCGGGTACGGGAAGAGGCCTCGAACGGGAATGGTGCGGGAAGGCATCCGTTTGATTTGGAGGAGCGCACCGCTGTTTTTGGCGAAGCGATTGTCGGATTCGCGAAGAAAATTCCCCGTAGTCCGGCGAATGACCGCTTGATCGGTCAGCTCGTGGGGTGCGGCACGAGCATCGGGGCGAATTACTGTGAAGCGAACGAACGGGTGTCGAAGAAGGATTTTCGCAACACGATTGGTCGATGCGTTAAGGAAGCGAAGGAAACGAAATACTTCCTTCGGCTGATTGCGGCTGCCGAGCCGATACTAGCCGATAAGGCTCGGGTACTTTATCGTGAGGCGAAAGAGCTCCACTTAATCTTCGCCAGCATGTATTGTCAATGATGCATCATTCCTGTTTGGAGCTTGGCATTTGGAGCTTCTCTGGAGCTTGGAGCTTGGAGCTTGGAGCTTTCCGATGATCCCCTGCCCCATTCTCATCGGCGGCGAATGGCGTGAAGGAAACGGCGCCGCCACTTCGCCGGTTTACAATCCATCGCGCGGTGAAGTAATCGCGGAAGTGCCGATGTGCGGCGCGGACATTGTGAACGAAGCGGTGGAGTCGGCCGCAGCCGCATTTCCGGCCTGGCGGGAAACGCCGCCGGTGGAACGGGCGCGTGTTTTTTTTCGCTACCGGCAGCTCGTTGACGAAAACTTCGATCGCATTTGCCAGAGCGTAACGCGCGAGCACGGAAAGACGCTGGCCGAAGCGCGCGGCAGCGTTTATCGCGGGATCGAAAACATTGAATACGCCTGCGGTGTGCCGACGCTGCTCATGGGAGACAACCTCGAGAACCTGGCGCGCAGCGTCGACTGCGAGACGCTCCTTCAGCCGCTCGGTGTCTGCGTCGGAATCACGCCGTTTAATTTTCCGGCGATGGTGCCGATGTGGATGTTCCCGCTTGCGATCGCATGCGGAAACACGTTCGTCCTGAAGCCGAGCGAAAAAGTTCCGCTCACGGTCGTGCTCATCGTGGAGTTGCTGGAAAAGGCGGGACTGCCGAAAGGCGTTTTGAATCTCGTGCATGGCGGCCGCGAATGCGTCGATGCGCTGCTGACACATCCGAAAGTGAAAGCGATTTCGTTTGTCGGCTCATCGCCCGTCGCGAAATACATTTTCGAAACTGGCACCCGCCACGGGAAACGCGTCCAGGCTAACGGTGGCGCAAAAAACTACATCGTCGTCATGCCGGATGCGGACGTTACCAAAACCGTCGAGGCGCTCTCGACTGCGGCGTTCGGCTGCGCCGGAGAACGCTGCATGGCTGGCTCGACTGCGATTACCGTCGGCGCCGCCGCCGATCATGTCTTGCCGTCGCTCGTTCAGGCCGCTCGCTCAATCCGCGTCGGCCCGACCGATGTTGAAATGCAACCCGACATGGGCCCGGTCATCACCGCCCAGCACCGCGATCACGTCGCGAGTCTCGTGGCCAGCGGCGAAAAGGAAGGCGCGAAAGTAATTTGCGACGGTCGTGGCGCGCGGATCGATGCCGCGCCTAACGGCTTCTTCATGGGCGCGACGATCGTCGACCAGGTCCGCGACGAAATGACCATCGCGCGGGAGGAGGTTTTCGGTCCGGTCCTGAATGTGATGCGGATGGATGACCTCGATCACGCCATTGAAGCTGCGAACAAATCAGCCTTCGGAAATGGCGCCGCGATCTTCACTCACTCCGGAAAAGCCGCGCGCGAATTCAAGCACCGCGTCAAAGCCGGCATGGTCGGCATCAACGTCGGCGTTCCCGCTACGATGGCGATGTTCCCGTTCACCGGCTGGGACGAATCGTTTTACGGCGACCTGCACATTCAAGGGAAAGAAGGCGTGCAGTTCTACACGCAGCAGAAGGTCGTGACGACGAGGTGGTTTGGCGATGGCGTCGGCGACGTCTGGAAAAAGTGAAGCGGCGGATTACTCGGATGTCTGAACGTGTCATGCTGAGCGCAGCGAAACATCTCTGATCATTTCCGTTTCCTAGTGCGCCGAAATAGTCAGAGATCCTTCGCTCCGCTCAGGATGACAAAACAGTTAAGTATTCCTCGATGAGTCTTCTGATCAAAGGCGGCGAGATCGTAACCGGGACCGAGCACTACATCGCGGATATCTACTGCGAGCACGAGCGGATCACCCACATCGATCGCAATATCGACGCGCCGGCGGGCGCGGAGGTGATCAACGCGAGTGGGAAATATGTCTTCCCGGGGTTCATCGATCCGCATGTTCACATTTACCTGCCGTTCATGGGGACGTTTTCGAAGGACACTTACGAAACGGCGAGCAAGGCGGCACTCGTCGGCGGGACGACGACGATGATCGAAATGGTTTGTCCATCGCGAGACATGAGCGCGGCGGAAGGGTTTCGGATTTGGCAGGAACAAGCGGCGGACAAATCGGCGTGTGATTACACGTTTCACATGGGCGTGACCCGATTTGACGACGAGAACGCGCGACAGCTACGCGAGATCGTCGCGGCAGGAATCACTTCGTTCAAAATTTTCCTCGCTTACAAAGGCGCGTTCGGGATCGATGACGCGGAGCTGTATCACACCCTGAAGCTCGCGAAAGAACTGGGCGTCATCGTCACCGCGCATTGCGAGAACGAAACGCTGGTGGCGGAGCGGCAAAAGGAATTGCTCGCGGCTGGTCTGACGGGACCGGAACAACATCACGAAAGTCGGACGCCGGTAGTGGAAGCGGAAGGCGTCCACCATCTGATGACTTTCGCCGAGCTCACCAGCGCGCAGGTTTACATAGTGCATCTCAGTTGCGACGAGGCGTTGCGCGAAGCGCTCCGGGCACGGCATCGCGGGGTGAACGTTTCGATCGAGACGCTGATTCAATACTTGGTGCTCGATAAAGATGACGCGGCCCGGCCGGAATTCGAAGGCGCGAAGTTTGTCATGTCGCCACCGCTCCGAGACAAGAGCAATCAGCCGGTGCTCTGGAATGGATTGGCGAGCGGCGAAATTCAAACTGTTGCGACCGATCACGCGCCGTTCGATTTCAAAACCCAAAAACCGATGGGCCGCGACGATTTCACAAAGATCCCAAACGGAATTCCGTCACTCGAAGATCGAGTGAATCTGCTCTACACGCATGGGGTAAAGGCCGGGAAGCTCGACCTGCATACCTTCGTCAACGTCGCGAGCACAAACGCGGCGAAGACCTTCGGACTGTTCCCGCGGAAAGGTGCGATCCAGATCGGCGCGGACGCTGACCTCGTCGTCTACGATCCGGAATATCGCGGACAAATCTCGGCGAAGACCCAGCAGATGAACGTCGATTACAGCGCGTTCGAAGGCTGGGAAATCGAAGGCCGGCCGGACCTGGTCACAGTGCGCGGTGAAGTGGCGGTGCGCGACGGAAAATTCGTCGGCACGATCGGCCGCGGCAAAATGCTCCAGCGCGAGCCGGCCCATTTCTGACGTGCCTCTCAATGGATGTCATCCTGAGCGCAGCGAAGGATCTCTGACTATTCCGAGTCATACAGCGCTGAAATGGTCAGAGATGTTTCGCTTTGCTCAACATGACATCCGCAAACAATAGCTCGTCCGGAGTCGAGACGGCGGCACTAGCCCCCGACGTCGAAGTCTCGATCGAGATCGAACAGTCGACGCTTTACAACAAAGACCTCGCGCCGGTCCCAAAGGCACGCCGCACCTGGCGGGTCGGCAGTTTCGCGGCCCTCTGGATTTCGATGTCGGCCTGCATCCCGACTTACATGCTGGCTTCATCGCTCATCGGCGGCGGAATGAACTGGTCGCAGGCGATCCTCACCATTTTTCTCGGCAACCTCATCGTCGTCGTTCCGATGATCCTCAATGCGCATGCCGGAACGCGTTACGGAATTCCGTTCCCGGTTTTCTGCCGCGCGTCGTTCGGAACACGCGGCGCGAACGTTCCGGCGCTTATGCGCGCGTTCGTGGCCTGCGGCTGGTTCGGGATCCAGACGTGGATCGGTGGCGCGGCGATCTACAAAATCCTTGGCGTCTTCTTTCCCGGCCTAACGACCTCTGGCGCCCCGGCCTTTCTCGGCATCACCCTCGCGGAGTTCGTCTGCTTTCTCTTTTTTTGGGCGATCAACATGTTCGTCGTTTACAAAGGCATCGAATCGATCCGGTTTCTCTTGAACATCAAAGCGCCGCTGTTGATCGCGCTCGGCTTGTTGCTCCTTTGGTGGGCCTATCGCAATGCCGGCGGCTTCGGACCCATTCTCGCCCAACCGTCCGCGTTCGATCCCGGTCAGCCGAAGGCCGGACAATTCTGGTCGTTCTTCGTCCCGGGCCTGACCGGCATGATCGGTTTCTGGGCGACGCTCTCGCTTAACATTCCGGATTTCTCGCGCTACGCGCGCAGCCAGCGCGATCAAGTCGTCGGACAAGCGCTCGGGCTTCCGCTGACCATGGCGCTTTATTCGTTCATCGGCGTCGCCGTCACTTCGGCCACGACGATCATTTACGGCCAGACGATCTGGGATCCGGTCGATGTCCTGACGAAATTCACGAACCCGATCGTGCTCGTCGTCGCCATGTTCGCGCTTTGTCTCGCGACGCTCGCCACCAACATCGCGGCCAACGTCGTCAGTCCTGCGAACGACTTCTCGCATCTCGCGCCGAACAAAATTTCCTTCCGGACCGGCGGACTCATCACGGGAATCGTCGGCGTGCTCATGATGCCGTGGAAACTGGTGGCCGATCCGTCCGGCTACATTTTCACGTGGCTGGTCGGTTACAGCGCGCTGCTCGGGCCGATCGGCGGAATTATGATCGCGGACTATTTTGTGATTCGCCGTCGCCGGCTAAATCTGAATGCGCTTTACCGTCACGACGACGAGCATTGCTACACCCGCGGCTTCAGCATTGTCGCGCTGATCTCGCTCCTGCTCGCGATCCTGCCGAATCTCCCAGGATTTCTCGTGACCGTGAAGATTGTCGACGCCGGAAGCGTCCCGGCATTTTTCATTACGCTTTACAGCTACGCGTGGTTTGTTGGATTCGCGATTGCGTTCTGCCTCTACCTCGCGTTGCGCAAATTGACGTCGGAAGGCCGCTCTCTCAAAGGGCTGTCATCC
>DASQPH010000119.1:0-7564 GCA_035644055.1 Chthoniobacterales bacterium | reverse complement strand
TGTCCGGGCCCAGCGGTAGAGCAACGGCGGACGGATGCCCAGCTCCGCCGCTACCTTGGCGGCACTGCGGCCACTGGCACGCCATAGCTCCAGCGCTTGCTGCTTGTATTCCTCGGTGTATCTCGCCTTACTGCGAGCTGGTTTCGATAACTGTGTTTTCATGTGGGCTCCTTCGGGTTTTGACCCCAAGCCCACTGTCCGTCAAATCAATGCAACCCTAGTCTGTGAATCTCGACAGGGGGGAGGCAGAAGGGGTCGAGGAAGAAGGGCTCAGTCACCCGCTAAGTAAGAAGTAGGAATTAAGAAGTAGGAAGTGAGAGGCGGAAGAACCTCATTGGTCCCAAAGAAAATGCTCGAGGCGGAGCCGGCTTAGGCGTGATTTCGCTTCGTCGCTCCGCGCGCCGCCGGCGGAGGCAAGCTTCTGATAGACAACGGCGGCCGGTTGCCATTTGGAATCGTCTTCCAACAGGCGCGCGGCGTTGAATCCGGCCTTGTAGTACCAAAAAAATTCCCGCTGCGGCCGGTCTGGCCGATTTTCTTCCTCGACGATTTTGTAGAAAGCGGCGAGCGCGTTCTCACGGTCGCCCAATTTCTCCAGGCAAATTCCTTTTTTGAAAAGCGCCTGGTTCCGCCAATGGACGGGCGCCTCTTTTTGGGCGGCGAGCTGATCGTAAATCGCGATCGCGCGCCGGTAATTCTGGCGATCGGCCTCGCCGGATTCATATAGAATGTCGCCTTTGCCGCAGAGCGCCTCGCGTTTTTCCTCCGGCTTCGCGTTGCCCTGAAGGACCTCATCGTAAAGCGTGGCCGCGTCCTGGTTCTTGCCAAGCTTGCGTTCGATCGAGGCCTGCTCATTGCGCGCCGCCCATTTCAACTCGCCGTTTTTCTTCACGACTTCGTCGAGCAACACCAGCGCGCGATCGAGCGATTGCGCGGCCATGCTCTGGGTCGCGGATTTCGCGGCAAAAAAAAGCGCGCGTTCGGTGAATGCCCCGCGGGGATTTTCCTGCGCCAGGATTTGGAAATGGGTCTGGGCGTTCGCGAAATCCTGCCGCCGATAATACGTCTCGGCCAGCTTCATCCGGACATCGGCGACGAAGGGTGAGCCCGGATATTTCCGGAGAAAATTTTCCGCCGCCGCAATGATTTTGGCCGGATCGGAATCGGGCGCGGCGTCTTCCAGCCAGATCGTCAAGTAATCGGCGCGCTCGGTTGCCGCGGCGTTGGGACCGCTCGCGCGGGCGCGCTCAAGATTTTTCCGCGCCTCATCAAGACGTGGCGGCGCGGCATGAAACGCAAGCTCTGCCAGCGCCACCCACGCCTCGGCAACACGCTTATGGCGCGGGAACTGGCGGATGAAATCCTCGATGGTTGACGCAGCTTTGCTGTTTCCCTGCGCGGCCTGGGTCAGCCCCTCTTCGAAAAGAAGATCGGCGCGCGTCTCGTCGTTCGGTGCGCTATTTGCGAGTTCCTTCGTGTCCGCAAGGAAACGGTTTTTGTCGTTTTCCTGGAGCCAGGCGAGCGACGCATTGAAAAGGGAATCGCGGCGCAGGGCCGGCGAATGGTTCGCGACTTGTTCGAACGTCTGCCCAGCCTTGTCGAAATGCCGCGCCTGAAATTGGGCGCGGGCGATAAGCAGCGTGATCCGATCCGACCAGCCCGGCGTGGGTGAAAGCGCCATGGCATCGTTCAAGATCGCGAGCGCTTCATCGAACCGACGCTCCTCCATTTCCGACTCTGCAAATTGAAAGAGCGCGGGCGCAAGAGCGGCGAACCTGGCGCGTTCGTCGCGCAATTTTCCGAACGCGGCCCGCGCGGCTTCCCGCCGGCCGGCGCGCAACTCGGCCCGGGCGAAATACCATTGAGCAAAAGCGCGTCGCGGCTGCGCGGGATCGTTCATCCAGCGGCTCAGCTCCTGGCTCGAGGCCTGACGTTCCGCGCGATAGAGCTCATCGAGTTTTTCAAAGATTACCGACAACTCGGGGTCGGTCGGATGATGTTCGATGAAATCTTCGAGCGCGTCGTCGCCGGTCTCCGGCGTTTGCAATTGCAAATGGGATTCCGCCATCGCGCACAAGGTTGCCATTAACACTGGGCGACTCGTGCCTTCCGGCCGGCGCAGGATCGTCTGGTAAAGTTCGATCGCGCGCTCGTGATGATTGAGCTGCGCCTCGAGGCGGCCCTGAAGATAACGTTTTTCTTTTTTGTCGCTGAGCGAAACCGGCCGCGCTTTGTCCAGGATGCGCCGTGCGCCGGCATTGTCCCGCTTTTCCAGGAGCAGTTCGATGGAACGCAATTGCGCGCGATCGTTCCACTGCGGATCGCCGAGAAGCGCCGAGAACAACTGCAAGGCTTCGTCGAAACGTTGCAGCGCTCGGAGTGCTTCCGCCGCCCCGAACAACGCCGTGCTCCGGAACGGCGAAGGATTTTGCGCGGCAATTTTTTGGTAAAGCGGAAGCGCTTCGTTCCAGCGGCCGAGCGCGGCAGTCGCCTGGGCGCGCCAAAGGAAGGTGGCCGGCAGATCCTGCACCGCGGGATCTTCCAGGACCTTGAGCGCCTCTCCCGGTTCACCCGATGCGAGAAGCGCTTCGCCCAGTTTTGCTAAAGTGGTCTGCTTGTCCGCGGGCGCAAGCGGGCGCTGGAGAATGTTGCGCAATCGCATGACGGCCACCTGCGGCACGCCTTCGTCCAGCGGGCGCATCGCCGTTTCCCAGTCCGCGATTTCCGCCCTTGCGACAGCCGCGGCCGAGAAAAAGCCGACGAGCGCCCACACCGCCGCCCGTAAGAGTCGGAAATTTTTTATTGGGCCACACCCATCCTTTTGCATTGGTTCGATTCTAGAATAGCGGCCCCTTGCAAACAACGCAGATCCGCTCCCGGAAAAGGGCGCGAACTGCGGCCCAAGGCTCGTCCTTGCACAGGGCATGCTTCTATGAACCTAACGACTTCTCCCCAATTATGATTGACCAAAAAGAATTCGACCGCCTCGCCCCGCTCGCCGGGCAATGGGCGAAAAGCCAGGAAAAATACATTCTTCAGCACGGCGTCCCGCTGACCGCAGACCAAATGGCGGACGCCAGAAGGGCCGGCGTGAAGGACGTCGCCCGCGTCCGGGTCCTCGTCGTGCACCGAATCCCGCTTCCCGATGACAAGGAACTGGCGGAAGCCGCGCGCCACGCGCAAATCATTACCGACGCTTCCCGCGGCGTCACGATCGGCCATGGCATCATCATTCGCGCGGATAGCTGGCGGGACCGCGAGCTCCTCCTCCATCAACTGGTGCATGTCGCGCAATGCGAGCGGAGTGGCGGCCTGGATAAATTTGTGAACGAATACCTGCTCGACCGGCGGAGCAGCTCGCGCAATTTCAGTCTCGGCTCTCTCGAAGATGAAGCCCGCGGTCTGGCGCGCGAGCTGTGCGAAGACGCCCAGCTGGCAAATTGATCCCGATCGAGTCCCGGCGCGGCGATTTGTCGGACGCGGAAAGTGCTGCGAAAATTACAACTGCTCGACGGTGTAACCGCGATTCCGCAGTAACGCGACCACGCCATCGTTGCCGCCAAAGTGGGCGGCCCCTGCGACGACGAAATACACCTGACCGCTCTTCGCATAACCATCGATCTTCGGAATCCAGCGACGGTTGCGCTGGCCGAGAAGCCGGTCGCCGAACGCCGGGAAGTCCCGATAAGCGTCTTGCATCATCCGCGCGAGCGCATCGGCATCGCCGCGCCGCCAGCCGCCAATCAAATCGTGCCCACCGAGATCGGTCCGGCCGAGATTGATGAAGTGAATCAAGAGCAGCGCTTCGCTTTCGCGTTCGGTAAGGTCAATAAAAGGCGCCATGTGTTCCTGGATCGATTCCAGGCTTTCGATCGGTTTGTGCGCCGCCGCCGCTTTATTCTGGAGATAGCGCTCTACCCCCAGATTGAAATTCTCTTTCGGCGCCGCCTCGAGCATCGCCGCGATCAGCCACGGACGATACGTGTTAAACTTTTGTTCCGGCACGCCGCGGAGCGTGAAGTAACGCTTCAAATAGGCGTAGGTCCGCGGGTCGACGTGGTTCTTCAGGCTGTCGCCTTTTCCGTATTGGCCGGCCTTGCTGAGACCTTTTGAGGCGGCTTCCATCGATTTCGGTTCCGTTTCGAAGACGAGCCGCGACGAAGAATCGAACGCCCGTTGATACGGCGCCGGCAGCGGGTAATCGCTGCTCCGCAGGGCGTGGACCGAGCCGGCGAGAAACACCGTGCCGCCACTGGGCGAAGTTGCTTTCCAGACGCACGAAGCCGCCTCGGCGACCTGGCAGACGCATCCGGCGACGATTGCGCATACGAAAAGAAGGCACCGCAGGGGTCTGGTAAAGATCATCTTTTGCCTTACTCGCGCTCCGGTTTAACGACAAGCGACCAACGCAAATTATTGTTCTCCATTTCCAAATCCCTTCGGGTCCTTCCACAATGAAATCGCTCTTCGTTTCCTTGATCGTTTGCTCTGCGCTCGCCGCCACTCGCGCCTCCGCGGCGGACCCGTCGATCGACCGCTTGCTCAACAAGCTTCCATCGCCGGAAAAATTCGTGGACCCAGCGCAGAACGATCCGCTCGCGAAACAAATGCTCGCAGCGCTGAAAGCCAAAAATCTTGGAACGGCGCTCGATGCTTCGCGCCGCCTGGCGAACAAATATCCAAAGAGCCTCGGTGCGCAGGTGGTCCATGGATTGATCGCGTTGGGAGTGCGCCAGTTCGCGGAGGCTTCGAGTGCTTACCGCAAGGCGCTCGCCATTCGTTCGGGCTTTCCCGCCGCGTATTTGGGCATTGCGCTGGCCGAAGCGTCGCAAGGCCACTTCCGGGTCGCGCTCTCGAACTTTCAGCAGATCACCCGCATCGCGCCGAAAGCCGATATCGGCTGGATCGGATCGAGTGCCTGCGCTGAAAAACTTGGAATGCGCCAGGAAAGTCTGAATTACGCCAGGCGCGCGACGGCACTCGCTCCTTCGTCGCCGAGTGCTTGGTATCAATTGGCGCGCGAGGAAGGATTGTTCGGCGACAAACAAGCCGCCGCCAGGGCGCTCGCGCACGCAAACCAACTGCAAGGAAAAACTCGCACGACAAACCGTTCTCGCGGGCGCTAATCGCCGAAGAGCGGTTTGTGTTTTCGTTTATTTCGGGCGTTATCCGGCTCGACCTTCACCAAATCGCCCGCTTCCTTGACGTAAATCTTCGACCATTTTCCGTCGGTCCCCTTTACTTCCGCTAAATAAATGATCTGGCCGTTGACCGTTTCCTTTTCGACTTCCTTCACTTTGCCGCCGCTCGCGTTTGTCTGAAAAGTCGCCTGCACCGGCGCGGGAACGTCCTTCAGTTTCACCAGGACGCCGGGCGGCTTCTTATTTTTCTTGGCGAACGCTGGAGCGCCGATAAAGAGAAACGCGGCGATCACTAGAAAAGTGCTTGGCGTTTTCATCGCGACGAAGTCCCGGTTCAGCAGGAAACCCCTGCCAGGTTTGTTTGTTGCGAAATCCTTACCGGCCTTTTTTTGCCCGTGCCGCGGCGGCGATGATTATGCCCACCACGACGCAGGCGCCGCCAGTCCCAAGCCAGAGCATCGCGGAGTCTGGCACCGATCTCATATGCTGCGCCCAGCCGAGTAACACCCCTAGCAAACCGAGCGCTGCGATCGTGATTCCGAGACCGATCATAGCTTCAGCGGACATGGCCGCGCTTTCAGAACGAGGCAGACTGTTGGGTGCGTTCATCGCGCCAAAATAGAAGGGGCACCCGCAGAAAGCAATCAGTCCGGTTTCCGCACCGCGACCACGTAGGCCGCCTTCGGAATGGCGAATCCGTTTCCGCGCGCATAAGGCTGGACCGCTTTCGCGATCGCGGCCCGAATCGCATCGAGCGTGGCCGGCGTCTGGCGCGCGAGCAGACCGGCCGTGCGCACTCCCGCGTTCAGTTCCGCTTCGAAGATGAATTGTGCCGTCGGTACTTTCCATTCGATGCGATGGACCTTGAAGCTCATCGAAGCCCCTTCGAACCCGGCGCGCTCCAGTGCGTCGCGAAATTCTTCCTGGCTCTCGAACAAATAATACGGCGGGCCCGGTGGCAGATCGACATTCAGGTCGGCGTGCGCCTGAATGGCGTCGTCGACGAGTTTGACGAACGGATTTTCTTCGACGCGCGCCCAGGTGGTAAACCCAAACCAACCGCCGGGCTTTAGAACTCTGCAGGCTTCGGCACAAGCGCGTTCCGGGTTCGCCAGATGAAGCAACGCAAAGTTTGCCACCGCGCGGTCGAGCGTTCCGTCGGCAAAGGCAAGCTGTTGCGCGTCCCCTTCGCGAAATTCGATCCGCGGAAACATGCGCCGAGCAATCGCGACCATCTCGCTCGAAAAATCGATGCCGATGGGAACCGCGCCGCGCTCGGCGGCGGCAGCCGAGACGTAGCCCGGGCCGCAACCCACATCGAGCATCGACATTCCCGTCGCGACACCGGCAGCGTCGAGAAGCGGCGCGATAAATTGCCGCGTTGAGCTGGCCCAAACCGAGTCGTACTTATCGGCCACGCGTTCCCAGCCCTCGTGCTCAAACTGAGTGAATGCGTCCATGTTTGCCTTTCAACGCGCTGGTTTGCGGTTCGTTATCCGCTCGGTCAGCCGTTCAAGCACGTCGGGCCGCGACCGATGGATCGCGATGAAGTTCTCGATCTCGCGCTTCAGCCAGTGGATGTCGCGGTCGTATTCGTTGATCGGGCGCAATTCGCGATCGTCAACGAACACCGCGCTGTATCCATGCGCGTCGAGCCACTCACCGAGCCGCTTCACCGCGTCGGGCTGATGCTCGTCGTTGCACTCGATCAGGAGATTTGGGGTGTGGCGCGCGAGCGTGGCTTTGGCCCCGACGAGGACGGCGACCTCGTGGCCTTCGACGTCAATCTTGATGAATCCCACGTCCGGAAAGTTGTAGTCGTCGATCCGGCGCGTCTCGACCTCGATCTCTTCATTGCGCGCAATCACCTCGGGATCGAAGCGATTGGAAGGATCGATCGTTGAACGGCCGAACTTGGGCGTGCCATCGTGTCCGTAGGGCAGGCGCAATTTCGCGGTCCCGCGTTGATCGGAAACGGCGTAGGGCTTAACCCGGCCACGCTTGCCCTCGAACACCGTGCGCAGGATTCGGTTGAACATCGGGATCGGTTCGAACGCGATCACCTCCGATGAATGAGCGCGGATCCGATAGGTGTACATACCGACCTTGGCTCCGACGTCGATGCCGGGACGATCTCGATCGCAAAGCAAATCGAGCAATTCCATTTCGCGCTCGTAATTCGCGCGGCTCAGCCGCCGCATCAGGAACACGAGTCGCGGCATTCGGCGGTATGCGAATGGTGCATCCTCCGTCATCGCTCGGAACCTACTGCATCCGGCTGGCGGGCGTCGACGTTCGTTTGCCTTTTAACCCGCCCAGCGGCGATCTAGTCTAACGATCGCCATGTTTATGCGAGTGCTTCTCATCCTCACTCTTTGCTCGTCGTTGGTTCGTGCCGCGGGAAGTCCGTCGCCATCTCCATC
>DASQPH010000118.1:0-2822 GCA_035644055.1 Chthoniobacterales bacterium | reverse complement strand
GCGTTCGCAATTTTCCTGATGGTCCGCGCGTTCAACAGGATGAAGATGCCGAAACCAGGCGAAGCGCCAGTCGCGAAAGATTGCCCCGCCTGCACGATGTCGATCCCGATCAAAGCGACGCGCTGTCCGCATTGCACGTCGAACCTGTAGCGGCGGTCTATGACCGCCGACTAGTTAGAACGATGCGATTTTCGGCGGTCACAGACCGCCGCTACAACAAGATGCTACGCCGCGGCTTTTTTTTCCGGCAACGCGAAGACGCGTTCCGCCGTGCAGAGCCAGACGCGACTCGAGTTGTCGCGTTCCCAACGCGTGCCGCCGGCCCAGGGCGAAAACGCCGGCATGATCCAGCAATCGGATTGTTGGACGAACGCCGAACACTTCAGTCGCAAACCCGCGCCGTCCGTAATGACGGCGGCCGGATGATGATGCCCCATGATCTGGATGCGGTCCGTGACATCCGTGGCGCAATGACCGTGATGAAATAGAAACTGCTCCGTCTGCAGCGAATCGACCATCTCGACGTGGCCGCGCAATTGCCGGTCGTGGTTCCCGGCAACGACCACCACTTCACATCGCCCCGCGAAATCGCGCAGCAGCTGAGCCGCTTCCCGGGCCGCCGCTTTATCGTGAACCAGATCGCCGAGGACGATGAGACGTCGTGGCCCGTATTCATTCACCAGTTCCGTGAGCCGCTCGGAGATCGTCGCCATTCCCCACATGGGAACCAGGCGCCCGGCCGCGCGCTGGCTCAATTCATAGCCGAAATGCAGGTCTGCGACGGCGAGCCAGCGCTCAGTTCTGTGAAAAAGGGCGAGCCGGCCATCCAAAAGAATTTCGTTGGCGACCAGCGCCTGATTCGCTCTTAACCCGGACATTGGCAGAGAATTGGCTGTCAAATTATCGCTTGCGCGCCTCACCATCAATCGGTATTGAGCGACTTTCCGTCTCCCAATGAAGACCCTGCACAAAGTCATCATGCTCGGCGCTTTGGCGTGCGCCGCGGCCAGCTGTGAATCGCCAGGAACCCGCACCACTCAAGGTCCGCAGATGCGGCCGGCCACGATCACCGGCGCGCGGCGGATCGCGAACGTGCGCACCACCGCCTACACCCACACCGAGCGCGGCGGACGGAAGAACGCGATCGGCGCGCGCCTCGCCGGTGCGAATGTGATGAGCGCCGCGGCGGATTGGTCGCGCTTCCCGCTCGGGACGCGGTTCCAGATCGTCGGGTCGGCGGACCGCTTTGTGATTGACGATTACGGCGGCGCGTTGATCGGCACAAACACCATCGATCTCTATAAGACAACTCGTTCCGCGATGCGGCAATGGGGCGTGCGCCATGTCGATATCGACATCATCGAGTGGGGCTCGAAAGTGCAGAGCCTCAAAGTGCTCAAACCTCGCGGAAAGAATAAGCTCATCCGGCGAATGATCACGGGACTCGAGCAGAAAACCTAAATTGTAGCCGGGATCGGCGATCCCGGCTTGTCGTGTTGACATCGCGCGCGACGGCGCGACAACTTGCGCGATGAAGATTCTCGTCGCCGGCGGCGCCGGCTACATCGGCAGCGTTTGCACCGAGCTGCTCCTGAATGAGGGACATGCGGTCGCAGTTTTCGACAATCTTTCGGAAGGACATCGGGCCGCGATCGATTCCCGCGCGGAGTTCATTGAAGGCGACCTCGCCAACTTCGAACAAATCCGATCCGCGCTCGAAACGTTTCGATCCGAAGCCGTGATGCACTTCGCCGCCAGCGCGCTCGTCGGCGAATCGATGCAGAATCCCGCCAAATACTTCCGAAACAATATCAGCAATGGATTGAACCTGCTCGACGCGATGATCGCGACCGGCGTGAACCAGCTCGTTTTCTCCTCGACCTGCGCCATCTTCGGTCCGCCGGAGCGAGTGCCGATCGACGAAGCGCTGCCGAAAAATCCGATCAATCCGTATGGCGAATCAAAACTCGCCTTCGAAAAAATCCTGCGCTGGTATGGCGACATCCACGGCCTGCGTTTCGTGTCGCTGCGTTATTTCAACGCGGCCGGCGCGTCGGAAAACTACGGGGAACAACATCGGATCGAGACCCATTTGATTCCGAATGTCTTGAAAGTCGCGCTCGGCCAAACACCGCGCGTCGACATTTACGGCACCGATTACGACACGCCGGACGGAACGTGCATCCGCGATTATATCCACATCCTCGATTTATCCCAGGCGCACATCCTCGCTCTCAAATCGACAAAGAGTGAATTCTACAATCTCGGCACCGGCGGCGGAACCAGCGTCCGCGAAGTAATCGCGTCGTGCCGAAAAATCACCGGCCACAAAATCCCGGTTTTGGAAAAACCGCGACGGCCGGGCGACCCGGCGCGGCTCATTGCCGCCTCGGACAAAATTCAGCGTGAGCTCGGTTGGCGACCGAAATTCCAAAACATCGACGCGATCATCGAAAGCGCCTGGCGTTGGCACCAAAAATTTCCGAACGGCTACGACCAAGGAACGGCGTCTTCCAAGCCGCCGACCTAAACAATGCGGCGCAGCCGCGGCTAATATCAGCCGCACACAGCGCGCGCGACCGAGAAAAAGGGCGGTTTGGAAAGCGCCCCTCCTTGGAAAAAAACACCCGCGGAGAACACGCTCCGCGGGCGTTTTGAATTTCCGAAATCTACGAACGCGCCGTTAGGGCCGCTTTGTCGTCGTAGTCGTCGTCGTTGTCTTCTCTTCGTAGTATGACACTGGCTTGGTCAGCGTAATTTTGCTGATGACCATGCGATCGCCTTCCTTCACATAGGTGTAACGCACCGGCATGTTGGGCTTG
>DASQPH010000117.1:0-3403 GCA_035644055.1 Chthoniobacterales bacterium | reverse complement strand
GCCGAGCGGACCGGTCCGAGCATTCCGAAAATTCCGGTCCGCTGTATTCTCGCCAGCTCACGGAAAGCGTCAGCTTCGCCGTCCATCTGCTCGACCGAGAGCTGCGGCGCGACGGGCTTGATCGCCGGCGAGACCAGGCTGAGAAAAATCTGGCGCGTCCCGAGCTGCCGCGCCGCGAGACCGTAAAGCGCCAATTGCACAGCCGAGCCGTCGAGAATCTTTTTGTGAAGCTGCGACCTGCGTTTTTCCGTGTCCTCGCGGGCCGGAGCGAGCGCCTTTTTGTTCGCGCCAGTTTTGTAATCAAGAATCCAAAGCTCGTCCGCGTCCAGGCCGCGAATTTCCTGGCGCGCGAGGACCAGATCGATGCGCCCGCGAAACATCAGGACGTTCTCGGCATCGATCCGGATCGGTTCGGCGCCGTCGATCGTCCATTCGGCCGCCATCCAGGGCCAATCGCCGATCGTCGCGAGTTTCGCGCCGAGAATTCGGGCGAGACAGAACGCATTTTGCCAGCCGGACCGCCACCACTCTGGCAGCGGTCTTCTCGCGGCCTCACTGAGCGCTTTGAGTTCGGCGTATTTTTCTTCCGCGGCGGCGCGAATCGCCTGGTCGATCCCATCCGCGTCCGGGATCCGTGCGAAAACTTTTTCCACACCGGCGCCGGCGATGCCGCTTAGCCAGCGATGAACCCACTGACCCGTTGCCGCGCTCCACGGATTCGTTTCATCCTCTGCGCCTTCGACGCCGAGAAACTTTTTCATCCAAACCAGCGCCGGAGATTTCAGCACGGTCTCGAATTCACTCACGCTCAGGATCGGATCGCGCCCGAGCGGCTCGCGAAGTGCGAAGTCGTATTCGCCGGATTTCGCTTCCGGATCGCGGCGCGCGTCGTAGGCAATGCGGGTCTGGAGAACGCCTTCGTCTTTTTTTGGAGGGACGCGCTTCTGCGCGTTGCCAATCTCTCTTGGCGCGGCCGAATGTTTGGGACCCGCCGAAGCGCGTCCCTCCGAGAGCCAGGCCGCAGTGTGCCGCTGCAATTCTTTTAGCGTTACCTGGGTCAACGGCCGACGTCGCGCGTTCTGGTAGAGCTGCGTGAACAATTCGCTCGGGTTCCACGGACGATCGGGCGCGGTTTCCTGGACAAGACTGGCGCTGATCGCAATGCCGCCGGCCGCGGATTCGACCAGGGTCTGAAATTGCCGAAGCGCGATTTGCCGCTGCTCGCGCGGACCGAGATAGAGCGCGTGGTTGTCGCGCACCGCGATGTGCCCTTCACCTTGCCGTCCCTGCGCGGTCGCGCGGCGATTCAACTGCTGGATTCCACGATTGAATTCCTCGATCTCTTCTTCGCGGGCGAACTCAGCTTTTTCCGGCGGCGGCCAACTCCCTTCGTTCCAGCCCGCGAAAATCAAATGCGACCAATCCTGTCCCTGGGCCTGCGCGACAGTGAGCAATTGCACGCGCGCGTAAGGATGATCCCCCGCTTCGTCGCGGCCCGCGCTGAAACTCGAGGCGATCTCTTCGAGCCAGCGCAGGAACAGGACGCGCGAAAATTGTGACGGGACGCTGGTCGCCCACTCCAGGCTTTGATGGGCGAGCGCCGACCAATGGTGTTTCCATTGGAGACGCGCGAATGCTTCTTCGGTCGCCGCAAGAAATTCCGCAAAGGTGGCGCGCGCGGGTAGAAATTGAATGAGCGCCAGAACGTTCGCGACTTCCTGCCGGTCCGGCTGCGGATGGGCGCGGCAATAGAGTTCCACCAACGCGAGATCGTCGATCAGGATTTGGGCATTGATCGAACGCAGCGTTTTTTCGAATCGATCACAGCGCAGCTCGGGAAACAGTGTCGGACGCGTCTGGAGCGCACCGAGAAAACGCACCAGAGAATTCAGGCGCGGTCCCCGCTGCAGTTGAAGCCATGCCCGCCACTCCGCTGCTTCAAATAATCCAGGAACCGGATGGCCGAAGCCATCGTTGTGTGGGATCTCAAGATTCGCCAGCTCGTTTGCCACCAGGCGGGGCAACGATCCCGCTCCGGAAAAAATGATGCCGACGCGTGTGCACTCTGTGTCCACCAGAAAGCGCGAACAGAGGAGCGCGATCGCCTCAGCTTGTTGAGATGCGTCCTCGGCAACGGCGAAGGTGAAATCCGTCGCTGTGCCAGGTTCGCCGCGCATCTCGGCTTCGGTAAAGAGGCTGTCGGCGGAGGGCGCGATCGGCGAGTTGACCGGGATCGCTTCTCCCAGCAGCTCTTCCCACGAACCGATCCAGCACTGATCGATCGCCGAATTTTCGCGCGGATATTCGACGAGGACGGTCGCGTTTTCAGCGGAATGGATGGCGGCGCGGAGAAGAAACCAGTGCGGCCAATGGGCTGAGTCGAAACCGGAAACGAGCAGGTTCCCAAAGCGCGGTGGACTTGATTTCGCGCGGCTGAGCAACTCGCGGTCGTGGGCACCGGTCATGGAGAAATCGCAGGCGCGCAGTTGATCGCCAAAGCGGCGCACAATCGGTTGGAATGAATCGAGGCCGAGTCGGTCGAAATCCCATCCCGCGTTCTCCAGGCGCTCGAGCGTCCGCAGCAAATGATCAGGCGCGCGAACGACCGCTTTGGCCGCGAGGTTGTCGCCGTCATTTTCCTGTTCGGCCGCGACGGCGAGAAGCAGGCGGACATGTTCGCGCCGGGCCAATCCATGAACGCGCTGGTCGCTGAGCAATTCGCGCAAACCGGCCGCCGTAACGAATTGAATCCCGAGATGCGACTGACCTTCCGCGAGCAGGCGACCCTTGAGCCAGTGCATGTGCGCTCGGGTGGGCACGAGAACGATCGTCGGCAATTCTTCCTTCCACGAATTTGGAAGCACTTTGCGAAACCACGGCGCAATCGCGCCGCTCCACGCGTCTTGTGGCGATGATGCAATCCGGAGGGCCACTTTTTGTTTCACAGCGCACATTAGCAGAACCGGCGCACAACTTCATGGTAGGGACGGCGCGCTGCGCCGTCCGCCGCGGCCTATAACACGTCGCGGACGCCGCAGCGCGGCGTCCCTACCAATTGCGCAGCCATCCGCTGAATGTTACCCTCGCCGCTCCGCGCATGAGCCAGAATTACAAGGACACGCTCAACCTGCCGAAAACGGATTTCCCGATGAAGGCGAGCCTCACCACGCGCGAGCCGGAGATGCTCAAGCGCTGGGAGGAAG
The DNA here is from genome assembly GCA_035644055.1 of Chthoniobacterales bacterium. Classification (GTDB taxonomy): domain Bacteria; phylum Verrucomicrobiota; class Verrucomicrobiia; order Chthoniobacterales; family UBA10450; genus AV80. The sequence goes on along the minus strand of DASQPH010000117.1, from coordinate 200 downwards.
CCGGCCTTTATCAACAGATCCAAAAGTCACGCGAAGGCGCGGAATTATTCGTCCTCCACGACGGCCCGCCGTTCGCGAACGGCGACGTCCACATGGGCACGGCGCTCAATAAGATCCTCAAGGACCTCGTCGTGAAATCGAAGACGATGGCCGGGTTTCGGGCGCCGTATCTGCCGGGGTGGGACTGCCACGGGTTGCCG
>DASQPH010000116.1:0-17871 GCA_035644055.1 Chthoniobacterales bacterium | reverse complement strand
CGCGTGAATGATCTCGTTGATCTGCTGGGGCGAAAGATCCTTCGCCCGCAGGTTCGGATCGATATTTGTCTGCTCGAGCACGCGCTTCGAGGTGCTCGGCCCTATGCCGTAAATATAAGTCAGCGACGCTTCGATGCGTTTGTCGGCCGGTATTTCAACTCCCAAAAGTCGTGGCATAAAATTAACCCTGGCGCTGTTTGTGTCGCGGATTCGTGCAGATGACGCGGACAACGTTCTTCCGCTTCACGATCTTGCACGCTACACAAAGTCTTTTTACTGATGGTCGCACTTTCATAACAAGGATTCGGTCGAGACGAAAAACGCGGAGAAGGCTCCGCGGTTGTCACTTCTGGCGGTAGGTGATCCGCCCCTTCGACAAATCGTAGGGGGAAACTTCTAGCATAACTTTCTCGCCTGGCAAGATACGAATGAAATGGAGCCGCATTCTTTCGGTGCCCTATTTCAATTGCGTCTTTCCGCGCCATGTCAGGATTTCCGGCCCATCTCGCGTAATCAGGACCGTGTGTTCAAAATGAGCCGACGGCATTCCATCCGCCGTGCAAACTGTCCAGCCGTCATCGAGCAATTTGACGGCGGCAGTGCCGGAATTAATCATCGGTTCGATCGCGAGCGTCATCCCCGCCTTCAACCGCGGGCCGCTCCCGCGTCGGCCGTAGTTCGGGACCTGCGGTTCTTCGTGCAATTTCCGTCCCACCCCGTGCCCGACGAATTCGCGGACGACATTGAAGTTCTCGCGCGTCGCGATTTCCTCGATCGTCGCGCATACATCGCCGAGCCGCGTGCCTTCGTGCATGATTTCAATCGCGCGCCCAAGAGCACTTTCGGTCACCCGCAAAAGGCGCTCGGTGCGGTCGTCGATCATCCCGACGGGAACGGTGAAGGCCGTGTCCCCTACCCATCCCTCCTGGACCACGCCGATATCGAGCTTCACGATGTCGCCATATTGAATACGTCGCTGGCTTCCGATTCCGTGCACGATCTCGTCGTTGAGCGAAATGCAGATGTTGCCGGGGAAAACGCGATGCCCGAGCCGGTAACCGAGAAACGCGCTTTGGACGCCCGCTTCCGCCATCAAATCGGCCGCCGCCTGATCGACTTCCTTGGTTGAAATTCCCGGACGAATCAGATCCACGACCCGTTCCAGGACCTCACTCGCGGTGCGGCAGGCCTGCCGCATTTTGTCGATCTCTTTCGGGCTCTTGATCGGGATCATGCCGGCTGCTCAATCAAGCGCGAGATATCTGCGAAAACCGCTTCTCGATCGCGATTGCCGTCGATCTTTCGGAGCACGCTGATCTTGCCGTAGTGATCGGCCAGCGGTTCGGTCTTGGTATTAAACTCGGAGAGCCGCGTTTCCAGAATGCTGGCATCGTCGTCCGTTCGCCGGATCAGGTGGCCATCGCAGTACGGACAAACCGCGCGCTCGGAAAACACCGCCGCGCCTTCACTGGTGGTGAAGCCGCAGGACTGACATTGGAGCCGGTGCGAAATGCGATCCTTAATCGTATCCGCGGTAACGTTGAGCCAGATCGCAAGATCCAACGGCGTGTGATGGCGTTGCAGAATTCCGTGGAGCGCTTCCGCCTGCGGGATCGTGCGCGGAAAACCGTCGAACACAAAACCTTGCGCACCGTGGAGCCGCACCCAGTCTTCGATCAAGTCGATGATGATCTTGTCCGGCACGAGCTCGCCATGCTTCGTTTTTTCGGCGGTCTCAATCCCAAGCAGCGTCCCGAGTTCCACCTCACGCCGCAGGATCGCTCCGGTGGACGTGACCGGGATTCCGAAATGCCGCGTAATCATTTCCGCCTGCGTTCCTTTTCCGGAACCGGGCGCGCCGAGAAGCACGAGTCGCTTTTTCACTTAGCGCCCGTAGAGGAAAAACGCGACGCCGCCGATGGCGATGATCGCGATCCCGACGTAGAGCCACATCAAGGTTGTGCTCCGCGCCGTTTCGCCGCGTGCGTACGCCGCGCGATCGAAGCGAGCGCCGCGGATGCGACCTTTGCGGAGAAAGCCATCGTAGTGGCGTTGAATCAGGTGCGTCTCCACTTGCCGCATCGTGTCGAGAATTACGCCCACGATAATGAGAAGACTCGTGCCGCCGAAGAATTGCGCCGTGATCTGCGGCACGTTCAGCGAGCGACTGAGTAGCGTCGGCAGAATAGCGATGATGGTAAGGAAAACTGCGCCGGCAAAGGTGAGCCGGGTCATGGTGTAATCGAGGAATTCCGCGGTCGGTTTGCCCGGACGCACACCCGGAATGTAGCCGCCGTATTTTTTCAGATCGTCGGCAATTTGCGATGGCTGAAATTGGGTGGCGACCCAGAAATAACTGAAGAAGAAAATCATCACGGCCAGGATGAGGTAATGCGGCCAGCCGCTGTTGAGCGCGCCGACAATGCGCGCCGCGATCGGGCTGTTTTTCCCGACATAGCCAACGATCGTGGCCGGAAAGAGGAGCAGCGCGAACGCGAAGATGATCGGCATGACGCCCGCGTAATTCACCTTCAACGGCATGTACTGCGTCTGACCGCCGTACATTTTCCGGCCGACAACCCGCTTCGCGTATTGCACCGTGATCTTACGCACGCCTTGCGTCACCGCGATGACCGCCGCGATGACCAGGAAGAGGAACGCGACCATTAAGACCAGGATGAATGGGTTCGACGGCGCCGCACCGGTATCCGCCGACGGCACGAACGTCTTCCACGCTTGCGCCAGCGCCGCGGGCAAGCGCGCCACGATCCCGATTGTGATGATGAGCGAAATGCCATTGCCGATGCCGCGCTCGGTGATCTGATCGCCGAGCCACATCAGGAACATCGTGCCGGCGGTCAGCGTCAATGCCGTGATGATGTTGAAACTCAGAGCCTGGTTTTCTACGAGCGGAATCCCGAGCTTCTGGATCGTGTCGTTGATGCCCGGCAGCATCGTTTGATACGACTCTGGATGCTGAAACGAAACCGAGAGGAGCCAACCTTGCACCAAACACAGCACCACGGTCGCGTAGCGGGTGTACTGCATGATTTTCTGGCGCCCGCCATCTTCTTTCGCGAGCCGTCCGAGCTGCGGAATCACCGCGGTCAGCAATTGCATCATAATCGACGCGCTGATGTAGGGCATGATGCCTAACGAGAAGACCGCGCAGTTCTCGAGCGCCCCGCCGCTAAACAGATTGAACATCGCGGCGAGGCTGCCGCCGGTCTTTTCTGTCAGCGAAGTGCGGAACCATTCCTGGATTACCGCCTGGTTTACTCCGGGCGTCGTGACTGCCGCGCCGAGACGAACGATGACGATGATCGCAAGCGTGAACAAAATCCGGCGCCGCAGCTCCGGGATTTTGACGGTATTAAGAAACGCCGAAACCATCTCTGGTCGTTAACCGCTCCGGGTTAGCCTTTCCGCGTTTTCTTTTTCGCGGTGGATTTTGCCGGGGATTTTTTCTTCGCCGCCGGCTTCTTCGCTTTCGGCGCGGCCGCTGCTTCGGCCTCGGACGCAGCCGCTGGTTGTTCCGCATCGCGCGGTCCTTGCGGCGCCGCTTTCTGGCGGAGCGTCACCGTCCCGCCGGCCTTTTCGATTTTTTCCCGAGCCGACGCGCTGATCTTGTCGGCTTCAATCGTGAGCGCGTGCTTCAATTCTCCGTCGCCCAAAATCTTCAAACCATCGCCGTTACCCCGAAGCATCTTCTTTTCACGAAGAAGTTGTTCGTTGATGACGGTTCCTTCCTTGAACGATGCGAGTTCGCTCAAATTCACGATCGCGTAATTCTTGTGGAACGCGGCGTTGTTGAATCCGCGTTTTGGCAACCGCCGAATCAAGGGCATCTGGCCGCCTTCGAACCCGAGGCGGATGCTGCCGCCCGAACGCGCCTTTTGGCCTTTGTGGCCTTTGCCGCTCGTCTTGCCGTGCCCGGAACTTTCTCCGCAACCGAGTCGTTTCACGCGATGGGTCGAACCCGGCCGTGGCCGCATGTTATGGAGTCGGATCATGACTGCGCCGTTTCCTTTCCGTCCGTCGGCGGCTGCGTCTGGCGAATCCCGCGCGACTTCAAAATCTCATCGCGCCGGCGTAACGAGCGCAGGGCCGCGATCGTCGCCTTCACCACGTTCGCGTGATTGCTCGAGCCTAACGACTTTGCGAGCACGTCGCGAATTCCGACCGCTTCCACGACCGCGCGGACTCCGCCACCGGCAATGACGCCCGTTCCTGGCGAAGCGGGCCGCAACAAAACGCGGCCGCCGCCAAATTCCCCAATCGTCTCGTGGGGAATCGTGTTCTCATGCAGCGACATTTTCTCCATCGACTTGCGCGCGGCTTCGGAAGCCTTGCGGATCGCTTCCGCCACTTCATTCGCCTTGCCAAATCCGACACCAACCTGGCCGTCGTGATCGCCCGCGACAATGAGCGCGCTGAAGCTGAAACGCCGGCCGCCCTTCACGACCTTCGCGCAACGATTGATGAACACGACCTTCTCCGTCGTGTCGCCCTTCGCTGCTGAACTTTTATCTGTCTGGCGTTCCTGTCGTCGTCCGCCGCCGCTATGTGGTTGTGCCATGATGTTCTAAAATTTGAGTCCGCCTCCCCGCGCCGCGTCCGCCAGGGCTTTCACTTTGCCATGATAAATGTGACCGCCGCGATCGAAGACCACGTTCTCGACTTTCTTCGAGAGCAACCGCTCCGCGATCGCTTTGCCGACCAGTTCCGCGGCAGCGCGGTTCGCGCCCGCCTTTGACTTGCCGATGATCTTCTCTTCGGTCGTCGCCGCTGACACAAGCGTCTTGCCCGCATCGTCGTCGATGACCTGCGCGTAAACGTGCTTGCCGGAAAAATGAACCGCCAGCCGCGGACGTTCCGCCGTGCCATTGACGCGTTTCCGGATCCGCTTGTGAATGCGGGTGCGAGTAATCTTGCGGTCGAGCAGCGCCATAACTATTGAACTGTCTTGCCTTCCTTGCGCCGGATCACTTCGCCCGCGTACTTCACACCCTTGCCCTTGTAAGGCTCCGGCGGGTAATAGCGACGAATATCCGCCGCGACCTGGCCGACCAATTTTTTGTCGATGCCGTTGATCGCGATCTTCGTGTTTTCCGTGACCGTGATTTTAATTTCCTTCGGGATCGGGAACAGAATCGGATGCGATTTGCCCAAACTCAGATTCAAGATCTGACCTTGAACGGCCGCTTTGAAACCGACGCCTTCGATCTCGAGGTTCTTCGAAAATCCCTCGCTAACGCCCTGGACCATGTTGTGGACGAGGCTGCGTGACAGACCATGCAGCGCTCTTACGCTCCGCGTCTCCGCGTCGCGCACGAGCGACACGCGATTGTCTTTGACGCTCGCCTTGATCTCGCGCGGCAACATCCATTGCAGTTTCCCCTTCGGCCCTTCGACCGCGACGGCGCCATCGTTGCCGATGTTCACCTTCACCTTGTCGGGAATCTCGACCGCTTTATTTCCAATTCGTGACATAAACCAAACGCGCGCCTTACCAGACGTAAGCCAGCAGCTCGCCTCCCACGTTTTGTTTCTTCGCTTCGCGGCCGGACAGAATCCCGCGCGGCGTGGAGAGAATTGAAATTCCCATCCCGCCGAGAACCCGCGGAATTTCTTTCGCGCCCACATAACGCCGCAAGCCCGGGCGGCTCACCCGCTTCAATCCGGTGATCGCACTAGTCCGGTTCGCCATCTTGTTCGTGATCTTGATCCGCGGATGCGCCGCTTCGGTGTCGACCGCGTAGTCGGTGACATAACCTTCGTCCTTCAAAATGCGCACGACTTCCGCCTTGATCTTCGAATAAGGCACAAAGAGCTCAGGCTTCTGCGCCGACGCGGCATTGCGGACGCGGGCGAGAAGGTCGGAAATAGGATCGGTAACTGTGCTCATGGTTAGGCGGCTGGCGCGGCTGCGACTTCCCCTTTGGAGGAAGTCGCCGTGGCGACCTTCTTGGCCCGGTCGCTGAACGGCATTCCCATTTCGCTCAACAGCGATTTGGCTTCCTCGTTCGTCCGCGCGGTGGTGACGATTGTAACATCAAAACCGATGTTGCGCTTGATTTTATCCAGCTCGACTTCGGGGAAAATCGACTGGTCGGAAACGCCGAGGGTGTAGTTGCCGTGGCCGTCGAATGCCTTCGGTGAGACCCCCCGGAAGTCGCGGATTCGCGGCAACGCTGCTTTGATCAGGCGCTCCAGAAATTCATACATGTGCGCGCCGCGCAATGTGACCTTGGCGCCGATCGCCTGCTCCTTGCGGAGCTTGAAGTTCGCGATGCTTTTCTTCGCGCGGGTCTCAGACGGCTTTTGACCGGTGATCAACGCCAGCTCCGCTTTTGCATCTTCGAGCGCCTGCTTCACGTCCTGCTGCGAACCAACCGAGGTGTTGATCACGACCTTCTCCACCTTCGGCACCTGGTGCGGGTTCTTGTAGCCGTGCTGTTTTTGCAACGCCGGCACCACCCGCTCTTTGTAATGATCGTAAAACTCGTTCTTCACTGCCTATTCCTCTTTCGCCTTCTTCGAAGCCTTTTCCTTCGGCGCTTTTTCTTTCTTTTTCGAGGTCTTGCCTTTCGCAGCTTTTTCGCCGCGCTCCAGCACCCGCACGTTCGAGATGTGAATCGGACCCTCGCGCTCCGCGATTTTTCCCTGCGGATTGTCCTGCGACTTCTTCAAATGCTTCTTGATCAGCCGCACGCCCTCAATCAGCACCCGCTGTTTCTTCGGCAACACCTCGAGGACCTTCCCGGAAGAACCGCGAAAGTTCCCCGAGATCACCTCGACGTTGTCGCCTTTGTGGACGTGCAGCTTGATTCGGTTCATAAAACTTCCGGAGCGAGCGAGACGATCTTCATGAAATTCCGCTCGCGCAATTCGCGCGCGACCGGCCCGAAAATTCGGGTGCCGCGCGGATTCAAATCTTTGTCGATCACGACGATCGCGTTGTTATCGAAGCGGAGAACAGAGCCGTCGCTGCGCTTGATTGGCTGACGCGTCCGCACCACGACCGCGCGAATCACTTCGCCTTTCTTCACGGTCCCCGTTGCGCTCGCTTCCTTCACGTTGGCCACGATCACATCACCAATGCCGGCGGACTGCGCGTTGCCTTTGCCGATAACGCCAATCATCGTCGCCATGCGCGCGCCGCTGTTGTCCGCCACGTCGAGTCTGGATCGCAGGTAAACCATAAAATCTTCCTCTACTTCTGCACGACCTCCACGAGCCGCCAGCGCTTGAGCTTGCTCATCGGTCGCGTCTCCATGATCCGCACCGTGTCGCCCGGCTTGGCCTTGTTCTCCTCGTCGTGCGCGTAAAACTTTTTCATCTGCTTCACGATCTTGCCGAACTTCGCGTGCGGCACTCGCGTCACCGTGCGCACCACGATCGTCTTGTTCATCCCGCTCGAGATCACTTCGCCCGTCCGCGTTTTGCGCGTCCCGCGTCCCTCATCCTTCGTAATCGTGCTCGCCTGCCGAGCCGTAGCGTCTTCGCGAAGGCTGGTGCTCGAATCGCTGTTTTGTTCGGCCATAAAATTATTTCTTTTCCGCCTTCGCCGCTCGTTGCGTCAACACCGTCTCGATCCGCGCCACGTCTCGGCGCAGCAAGCGCAGCCGGCTCGGCTGTTCCAGTTGTCCGCTCTGCTGTTGCAAACGCAGATGCAGACTCTCCTGGCGCATGTCGCGCTTCTTCGTCTGCAGCTCTTCGCTGCTCATTTCTGCCAGTTCCTTGAATTTCATTTCTCTTTAGGCCGCTGCCACATGGTGCCGCGTCAAAAACTTCGTCCGCACCGGCAGCTTGTCCGCCGCCAGGCGGAGTGACTCCCGCGCGACGGATTCCGGGACGCCGTCCAATTCAAACAAAATGTTTCCCGGCCGCACCGTGGCCACCCAATATTCCGGCTGGCCTTTCCCCTTACCCATTCGCGTTTCCGGCGGACGCGCCGTGACTGATTTGTCCGGAAAAATTCGGATCCACAGCTTGCCCTTACGCTTCATGCTGCGCGTCAACGCCACGCGCGCCGCTTCGATCTGCGTGTTTGTGATCCAGGCGCGTTCCAGCGTCTGGAGCCCGAATTCGCCGAAATCGATCCGCAGATTGCGCGACGCCGTCCCCTTGCGGCTTCCCCGCTGGGTCTTCCGGTACTTCACGCGTTTTGGCATCAATGGCATGTCAGTCTCTCCTTAAAAAAATTGATTCTAGGCCTGCACAGGCTCTGGCGGCGGCGGTAATGTCGCGGATTGCGCTTCCGCTGCCGGCGCCTCTTCCTTCTTACAAATCCAGCATTTCACGCCGATCTTCCCATAAACTGTGTTCGCTTCCGCAAATCCGTAATCGATCGGTGTCCGCAACGTATGCAGCGGCACCTTGCCCTCGCGATACCATTCTGACCGCGAAATCTCCGCGCCATTCAGCCGTCCCGAGCTGCGCAACCGAATCCCTTGCGCACCGAAATCCATCGCTACCTGCACCGCCTTCTTCATCGCGCGGCGATAGGCGATTCGGCGCTCGATCTGAAGCGCCACGTTCTCCGCCACTAGCTGCGCATCAAGCTCCGGCGTCTTGATCTCCTGAATATCGATCTTGATCTGTTTCCCCTGCGCCATCTTCGAGATTTCCTCGGTCATCTTCTCGATCTCAGCGCCCTTGCGTCCGATCACGATTCCGGGCCGCGCCGTGTAAATCGTCACCCGAATTGAATTCCACGCCCGCTCGATCACGATTTTCGAAACCGCGGCGAACTGAAGCTTTTTCTTCACGTAATCGCGAATCTTGAGATCGCTGTGCAAAAAGTCCGGCATCTCCTGCGGCGACGCGTACCACTTCGACCGCCAATCGCGGTTCACCCCGAGACGAAAACCAATTGGATTAACTTTCTGTCCCATAAATTATTCTTTCGCCTCCGACTTCTCGGATTCCGTCGCCTTGGTTTCCTTCGTGTCCTTTGCGCCCTTGATGTGAGCCTTCTTTTTCTTCGATGCGCCGGCCTTCTTCCCGCCCTTCTTTTTATCCCGCGTCTTGATCTCAATCTCGTCCGTCAAAACGATCCGGATATGCGCGCTCCGTTTCAAAATCCGGCTGCCGCTTCCCCGCGCTCGCGTCATCATCCGCTTCATCGTCGGGCCTTCGCCGACCGTCGCCTCTTTCACGACCAGGGCATCCACCCGCAGGTTCGCGTTATTCTCCGCATTCGCGACCGCGCTTTTCAGCGTTTTCGCGATCAAATGCGCCGCCTTCTTCGGGCTGAACGCCACCACGTCCAGCGCCGCCGAAACCGGCAGACCCTGAATAACGCGGGTGACTTCGCGCACCTTAAATGGCGAAATCTTCGCGTACCGATATGTCGATCTAACTTGCATTTATTTTAAACTCACATCCTTGCGAGCGTCCGCCTGGAGCCGGTCGCCCACTTTTATTTTTTCTTTCTCAGAATCCATTTTTTGAATCACGGCCCCGCAAATCCGCTGGCGCACGTCCACTACTCGCAACGTCGCGATCACTTTGTCGCCTCGCATCACCCGCATCGGCATCCCCATCTTCACTCCCTGCTTTTCCCCGATGTTGCCGACCACCAGCGACCATTCGTCCTTCACGCTGATCACGCTGCCGTCCATCAACGTCGCCGTTTCGGCCGGCGGATTCTCCGCCTTCGCGATCAACTCATTCAGGCTCCGAAGCTGCGTCTCCACTTCCATCCGCGCCTGCGCATCGCCTCCCGTCGAGGTCTTGAGCAGGTGCAGGATCGCCTCGCTCAACCGCAAACTCTGGTCGCGATACTGTTCCCGTTCCTTCTGCAACAATTGCAGATCCGACACCGCGCTCAGCAACCGCTGTTCGAGCTTCGCCCGATCCTTGTCGGCCGACTCCAGCCCCAGCGCGTCCATTCGGAGTTCGAGGTCCGAGTATTTCCGGCGAAAAACTTCGGCCTGCAGATTCGATTCCGCCAGGCTGTCCGTCAACGTCCGCACCGACTCGCGCGCCAGCGACAATTCCCGTCGCAGCGCCTCGTTTTGCGAGAGCAATTCCGCCGCGGTCACCTTCGCATCCGCGTTCTCATTCTTGGATTCTGTCAAAGAACTATTCCCCTCTGCCGCCAGCCTTCCGGCCAGCGTTAAGCAGCCCATTAAAACCACCACCGATTTCCAAATTCCGCTTCGCAATCGAAAATCGAAATTCGAAAATCGAAAATTCACATCACTTCGTCACCTTCGCGGTGTGCGAACCGTGTTTCTTAAAGATTCGTGTCGGCGAAAATTCGCCGAGCTTGTGGCCGACCATGTTTTCCGTCACGAAGACCGAGACGAACGTTTTGCCGTTGTGCACCATGAAGGTGTGGCCAACGAAATCCGGCGTCACCATCGAACGGCGCGCCCAGGTCTTCACCGGCTTCTTCACGCCCGAGGCGTTCATCTTGTCGATTTTTTCGAGAAGATGCCCGGGAACAAACGGTCCTTTTTTCAATGATCTGGCCATAACTAAAAATTATTTCTTCCGCCGATCCTGCATGATGAAGCGATCGCTCGGCTTGTGTTTCGCGCGGGTCTTAAATCCTTTCGCGAGCTGGCCCCACGGGCTGACCGGATGATGACGTCCACCGCCGCCCTTGGATTTACCCTGACCGCCGCCCATCGGGTGATCGATCGGGTTCATGACCATTCCGCGCACGTGCGGCCGCCGGCCCTGCCAGCGCGTCCGTCCGGCTTTCCCGCTGGAGACGTTCATGTGATCGACGTTGCCCACCTGGCCGATTGTCGCGAAACAGGTCTCGTGAATCCGGCGAATTTCTCCTGAAGGCAATTTCACCAGCGCATAGCCAGCTTCGCGGTTGCTCAGCGTCGCCTGCTGTCCCGCGCTCCGCGCGATCTGTCCGCCACGTCCGGGTGCGATCTCAATGTTGTGAATGTTCGCCCCGAGCGGAATCACGCTCAGCGGCAACGAATTTCCGAGATCCGGTGGCGCTTCCGGTCCCGACATCACTTTCGCGCCAACGGCTAATCCGTCCGGCGCCAGGATGTAGCTCATTTCGCCATCGCTGTACTTAATAAGAGCGATGCGCGACGAACGATTCGGATCGTACTCGATCGCCGTCACGTCCGCCGCTACGCCATGCTTGCGCCGTTTGAAATCGATCTTGCGGTACTTCTGCTTGTGACCGCCACCAATGTGTCGCGCTGTGAGGCGTCCGTTGTTGTTGCGTCCGCCGGACCGCCGCTTGATCTCGGTCAATCCTTTGTGGGGCTTTGACTTCGTGATCTCGGTGAAAGCCGGAAGCGACTTAAAGCGAAGGACGGGAGTTAACGGTCTAAAAGTTTTGAGCGCCATAACTTAAAAACTGTCATTCTGAGCGGAGCGCAGCGGAGTCGAAGCCGTAACGCAGCCGACGAAGTCGGCGAGGCCGGGCTTTCCATCTCTGATCATTTCTGCGCGGTGTTGCGTCGCGGCGGAAATAGTCAGAGATCCTTCGCCGTCTTCGCGGCTCAGGATGACAGGTTGAGAATAAATGCGGCGTAACGAGTTCATGCGCGTTGCGATCACACCAAATCGATCTTCTCGCCCTCCTTCAACGTCACGATCGCCTTCTTCCAATGCGCCTTCCGGCCAAAGTCGGCGCGGCGTTCGCGCTTCTTTTTCCCGGCATAGTTGCAGGTGTTCACGGCGACGACCGTCTTGCCGAACAGCCGCTGGATCGCCTGCTTGATCTGGATCTTGTTCGCGCGCGGCGAAACGCGGAACACGTACTTGTTCTGCTTCTCGCTCAAGAGCGACGCTTTCTCCGTCAGCTGGACGGTTTGGATCAAATCGTAGGGCTCGTTCATTTCGAAGTCCTTTCCGCCAGACGTTCCAACGCGGCCGGCGTTACCAAAATCTTGTCGAACGCGAGCAATTGTTCCGCGTTCACATCTGCGGCCGTCGCGAGCAAAACCGGCTTCACGTTCCGAGCCGACTTGTAGGTGTTCTCGTCGAACGAATCGGAGAGCACCAAAACCTTTTGCGCATCCGTCTGCTTCTTCACCAGCGCGACGAACGATTTGGTCTTCAGTTCGCCAACCTCAAATTTGGCGATCGTCAAAACGTCGCCTGCTTTGATCCGCTCGCTTAGCGCCTTCTGAAACGCCAGACGCCGCAACGTCTTCGAAGTCTTCTTTGAATAATCGCGAGGATGCGGTCCGAACACGACACCGCCCCCACGCCAAACGGGCGACGATTTGTAACCGGCGCGAGCACGACCAGTTCCCTTTTGCCGCCACGGTTTCGCGCCGGAAAGATTCACAGTCGCCTTCGTTTTCGTGCTCGCCGAACCCGAACGACGCGCCGCTCGCATCGCCACGACAACATCGTGCAGCGCCTGCGTTCCGCGGCCGGTCTCGATCAATTCGATCTTGGCTTCCTTTGCCGCTGCAACTGTTAAAGCTTTCGCGCTCATTATTTCTTCGCGCCTCCTGCGACCGGTTTCTTGATCGCCGGACGAACCACGACATAACTGCCGTTTGGTCCCGGCACCGCGCCGCTGATCAAAATCACTTTGTCGGCTTCGCGCACCTGCATGACCTGAAGGTTCTGCACCGTCACTCGCTCGTCGCCCATGTGACCCGGCATCCCCATGTTCTTCCAAATCCGTCCGGGCGTGGAACGATTGCCGATCGCGCCGTTCCGGCGATGCGTCTTGGAACCGTGCGCCGCGCCCTGTCCGGCGAAATTGTGCTTCTTCATCACGCCCTGAAACCCCTTGCCCTTCGAGCGACCGATCACGTCAACGAAATCGCCAGGCTGAAATTGCGCGACGCTCAAATCGATGTCGCCCTCGGCCGCATCGCCATCGAGCCGGAATTCGCGCACGAATTTCTTCGGCTCCGCGCTCGCCTTCTTGAACGCGCCCAGCTCCGCCTTGTTCAGACGCGATTCCTTCTGGGTGTCGAACCCGACCTGGATGGCTGAATAACCGTCGTTCTCCGCCGTGATCCGGCGCAAAAGGACGTTATCGCCCGCAGCGATCACGGTCACAGGACGCATCCGACCATTCGCGTCGTAAACGCTGGTCATGCCGATCTTCTGTCCTAGTAAACCGATGCTCATGATCGTGGGTTTGCAAAAGTGTTCGAATAGACTGCGCTAAATCTTGATGGTGATGTCGACGCCGGCCGGCAGGTTGAGTTTCTTTAACTCGTCGACCGTTTTAGCGGTCGGCTCGATGATATCGAGCAGGCGTTTGTGCGTCCGAATTTCAAATTGGTCCATCGACTTTTTGTCGACGTGCGGGGAACGGTTCACCGTGAATTTCTCGATCAAGGTCGGAAGCGGAATCGGTCCCGCCACCCGCGCGCCCGTGCGCTTCGCGGTCTCGACGATGTCGATCGCGGATTGATCCAGCATCCGGTGATCGAATGCCTTTAGACGAATGCGAATGCGTTGGCCGTTCGTCATTTCGTCTCCTTCTGGTCGAGAACCGCGGCGACAAGCTGCTGCGGCACCTGTTCGAAATGCGATGGTTCCATTGAGTAACTCGACCGGCCCTTTGAAAGTGAGCGAATAGCAGTGGCGTAACCGAACATTTCCGCGAGCGGAACTTCAGCCTGGACCATAGTGAGGTTTCCCTTCACTTCGATGCTGCCAATCTTGCCGCGGCGGCGATTCAAATCACCCATGATGTCGCCCTGATATTCTTCCGGCGTCGCGTTCTCGACCTTCATGATCGGCTCGAGCAGGATCGGCTTCGCCTTCTTGAAAGCGTCTTTCACGGCGAAAATTGCGGCGAGCTTGAACGCCATTTCGTTCGAATCGACGTCGTGATAGGAACCGTCCACAATATCGACATTAGCATCGATCACTTCGTAACCGCCGATAACGCCATTTAACATCGCTTCTTCGATCCCCTTCTTGCAGGCCGGGATGTATTCCTTTGGAATATTTCCGCCGACCACCTTGTTCTCGATCGTGATGCCTTTGCCGCGTTCGTTCGGTTGCACTTTAATAATGACGTGGCCGTACTGACCACGTCCGCCTGACTGCTTGATCAGCTTGCCTTCGCCATCTGCGTTTGCGGTGATCGTCTCGCGATACGCGATCTGCGGCTTACCGGCGTTCGCATCCACCTTGAATTCGCGAAGCATGCGGTCGCGAATGATCTCCAAATGGAGCTCGCCCATTCCCGCGATGATCGTCTGGCCGGTGTCTTCGTGGGTATAGACCTTGAAGGTCGGATCTTCTTCGGAAAGGCGCTGCAACGCGATGCCCATCTTCTCCTGGTCCTGCTTCGTCTTCGGCTCGATCGCCATCGAGATAACCGGATCAGGGAATGAGGGCGGCTCGAGCAGGATCGGGAAATCTTCGTCGCAGAGGGTGTCACCCGTCGTGATGTTCTTGATGCCGACGATGGCCGCGATGTCGCCCGAGAAACAGGTATCGATGTCTTCGCGCTTGTCGGCTTGAATTTGAATCAGGCGGCTGATCCGCTCGCGCTTGTTCGTTCGCGGGTTGTAAACGTTGTCGCCCTTGCTCAACGATCCTGAATAGACGCGGAAGAAAACCAGCTTGCCGACGAAGGGATCGCTCCAAAGTTTGAAAGCGAGAGAACAGAATTTACCGTTGTCGTCCGTCGGAGCGTCCATCGGCTCGTGCGTGTCGGGCTCCATCCCTTTGGCCGGCGGAATGTCGAGCGGGCCCGGGAGATAATCGATCACCGCGTCCACGAGATACTGAACGCCCTTGTTCTTGAAAGCCGATCCACCGACGACAGGCACAAACTTATTCGCGATCGTCTGGCGGCGTATGCCTGCCTTGAGCATCTCGGGCGTGATCTCCTTTTCTTCGAGCACGGCCTCGGCGATTTCGTCGTCGATGTTCGAAATCTGCTCTACCAAAGTCGCGTACGCCTTCTCGACCTCTTCCTTGTTCTCCTCCGGAATGTCGCGCACTTCGTAGGTCGATCCCATCGAGTCGTCATCCAGATAGAAGACCGCTTTGCGGTTCACCACGTCGAGTTGCCCCTTAAGATAATCTTCTTTCCCAAGCGGGATCAAAATCGGCCAGGCATTGGCGCCGAGTTTTTTGTGCATCGAGTCAATCGACGCATCAAAGTCCGCACCGACGCGGTCCATCTTATTGATAAAGGCAATCCGTGGGACGAGGTACTTGTTCGCCTGGCGCCAGACCGTCTCCGACTGCGGTTGCACGCCGGCGACGGCATCGAACACCGCGATCGCGCCGTCGAGGACGCGCAACGAACGCTCGACTTCCGCCGTGAAATCCACGTGGCCGGGCGTGTCGATAATGTTCACCCGCATCTTGATGCCTTCGAAAGTTTTGTAGACGCCTTCCTCTTTCTTCTGCATCCAGGCGCAGGTCGTCGCGGCGGAAGTAATCGTGATGCCGCGCTCGCGTTCCTGCTCCATCCAGTCCGTCACGGTCGTGCCTTCGTGCACTTCACCGATCTTGTGGATCATGCCGGTATAAAAAAGAATGCGCTCCGTCAGCGTCGTCTTGCCCGCGTCAATGTGCGCGGCGATGCCGATGTTCCGCGTCCGCTCGAGCGGGAACTTGCGATCGGGCGAATTTGGATTCTTCGTCGTCACGGGTTTTTCTAGAGTCGCAGTAGCCATCGAAAATCCTTACCAGCGGAAATGAGCAAAGGCGCGGTTTGCCTGCGCCATCTTGTGAGTGTCGTCGCGCTTCTTGATCGCGTTGCCCTGTCCGGAAGCGGCGTCTTTGAGTTCAGCTGCGAGCGCCTCAGCCATCGGCATGCCGCGGCGGCCGTCGGCGTATTGGACGATCCAGCGCATCGCGAGAGAAATCTGGCGTGCCGGCGTTACTTCCATCGGCACCTGATAGGTGGCGCCGCCGACCCGGCGTGATTTTACTTCGAGGCGCGGCCGGACATTCTCCAGCGCTTTGTTGACGATTTCGAGCGGATCGACCGCGTCCGAACCTTCGCGCGATTTATCGATCGCGGTGTAAACGATCCGTTCCGCGAGCGATTTTTTGCCCCGCTTCATCACGGTGGAAATAAGGCGGGCGACCGCAGGACTGCCGTAACGCGAGTCGAGCTTCTCCTCCTTTTTGTAAACTTTCCGCCTGCGAGACATGTGATCCGGTTTTCAGTTCTAAAAAATTACTTCTTGGCCTTTTCCTTGGCAGCCTCACCGCCGGCTTTCGGGCGTTTGGCGCCATATTTCGATCGGCTCCGGCGGCGGCCATCCACCCCGAGGCTGTCGAGCGTTCCCCGCACAATGTGGTAACGCACGCCCGGCAAATCCTTCACCCTGCCGCCCCGCACGAGCACGATCGAGTGCTCCTGCAGATTGTGCCCTTCGCCGGGAATGTAGGCAATCACTTCCTGGCCATTCGTCAACCGTACTTTCGCCACTTTGCGCAGCGCAGAGTTCGGCTTCTTCGGCGTGCGCGTCATCACTTGCACACACACACCGCGCCGCTGCGGGCAACCCGCCAACGCCGGTGACTTCGATTTCACCGACACCTTCCGGCGTCCTTTGCGAATCAGCTGATTGATCGTGGGCATTTTCCAAATCCTAAACGTAAAGCGCCGCCAAAGGTCTTACTCCGGGCGACAAAAAACCCGCTTCAGGCCGCGCAAAACTCTCTCACGCTCCTGATGCGGTAAGCGCCGAATATAGAGGCAAGATCACGATCTGCAAAAAATATTTTGTCCTTCAATTGTCATTCCGAGCGAAGTCGAGGAACCTCTAACTCACATGCAGAATGACTTTGAACTCCTCGCGAGCGATCAACATTCAAAAGCCCGACGCGGACGATTAAAAACTGCGCATGGCGTGATCGATACGCCCGCGTTTATGCCGGTGGGAACACAAGGCAGCGTGAAGGGCGTCAGTCGGCGCGAACTCTGCGAGCTGAATGCGCAGATTGTTCTCGGAAACACCTACCACTTGTTCGTTAGGCCTGGACTCGACGTGATCAAGCATTTCGGCGGCCTGCACAAGTTCATGAGTTGGGACGGGCCGATTCTCACAGACAGCGGCGGGTATCAGATTTTCTCGCTCGCGAAGTTGCGCAAAATCACCGAGGAGGGCGTCGAATTCCAAAATCACCTCGACGGCGCCCGAGCGTTCATTTCGCCGGAAATCGCAATGGAAATTCAAGCCGCGCTCGGCAGCGACATCGCGATGGCGCTCGATGAATGCGTTCCATATCCGTGCGAGTACGATTACGCAGCAAAAAGCGCTGAGTTGACGACGTCGTGGGCGAAAAGGTGCAAAGCTGTAGCCGCGTCGCTGCGCGACGCGCACAGCCCGGCGGCTACAAAACGGCTTCTCTTCGGAATCATCCAAGGCGGAACCTTCGATGATCTGCGGCGCGCATCGGCGCAGGCCCTGGTGCAGCTTGATTTCGACGGCTACGCGATCGGCGGAGTGAGCGTCGGCGAGCCAGAAGAGGAAATGATGCGCGCGGTTGAATCGGCTGAACCGTTTTTGCCAACGCAAAAACCGCGTTACGCCATGGGACTCGGCACGCCGCCGCAAATGCTGCAAATGATCGCGCGCGGAATGGACATGTTCGATTGCGTGTTGCCGACTCGCCTCGCCCGAAACGGAACCGCGTTTACCGCTGCGGGCACGCTTAATCTAAAAAACGCAGAGTTCACGCTGGACAAACGGCCGATAGAAGAAAACTGCGCGTGCGAGACGTGCCGGCAATTTTCGCGGGGCTACATTCGGCACCTCATTAAGGCTGAGGAAATTCTGGGGCTGCGCCTGATCACCCTGCACAATTTGCATTCTTATTTGAACCTGATGAGCCAAGCCCGCACCGAGATTGAAAACGGGACATTCGATCAATTTCGCAAGGCATTCGTCGCGGAATACAAAACGCGAGATGCGATACCCG
>DASQPH010000115.1:0-2196 GCA_035644055.1 Chthoniobacterales bacterium | reverse complement strand
GCGACGAGCGTTGCCAGCGCAAACGTTTCGCCGCGGCGAGACTCGTAGAGCCGAATAATGTCGTGAATCTCTTTCATCGGGGAGCGCACGCGCCTCGCGTGCTGGTTTCGGCGCCCTCGCCGAAACTGTCTTTTCTCCCAGTTGCGGAAAAGTTCGCGATGGCGAGGGCGCCATCGCCAGCACGCGAGGCGCGTGCGCTCCCCGGAGTCGCAATCATACGCTCACTCATTATATCGTTTTCAAATCCTCGGGCTGGATCGGTAATTTACGAATGCGTTTTCCGGTCGCCGCGAAAACCGCATTCACGATCGCGGGCACAATCGGCGGCACGGGCGGCTCGCCCATTCCGGAGGGCTCTTGTCGCTCGCTCGGGACAATGTGCACTTCGATTACGGGCGCGTCCTTCATCCGCGCCACTGCGAAATCGGAATAGGTCGATTGCTCGGCTGCGCCATTCTTGAAAGTAATGTGTCCTCCGAGCGCGGAGGAAATTCCCCAAATGATTCCGCCTTCGATCTGTTGTTCGACGCCGATTGGATTGACGACCAGCCCGCAATCGACCGCCGCCACCACCCGCTCCACTTTGACGTGGCCGCTTCCATCCACGGCGACATCGACGACGTAGGCGATGTGCGTCCGGCCATCGTAGATGTTGCAGGCGACGCCGCGCCCGTGGCGCTCGCCCGCTTTCCTGGTCCATTTCGATTTGTCGCGCACAACCTCGAGAACGCGGCGGAGCGGACGTCGATCGTAGCTGTCGTTCCCAATCGTGAAAGTGTCCGGGCCTTGCAAAAGTTGAAGGCGAAACGCAATGGGATCAGCACCGCATTCATGCGCGATTTCATCGATGAAGGATTCGCGGGCGAAAATGCTCGACGGCGCGAAGACCGCGCGCCAGGGCCCGTGCAAGACTGGCAAATCCACCGGCACATAACCAGTCTCGATGGCCGGGACCACGTAGGGGAAATCGTAAACGCCCCACGAATAACCGCGATACCACGCCGCGTCGCGCAGCTTCTCGGATTCGATCGTCGAAAGGTTATGAAACGATCCGGCCTTGGTGTGTTTCCAGGCCACGGGTTTGTTTTGCACGTCCAATCCGATCGAAAGAAAATGCGCGGACGCCGCTTGGAAATGGCCATGCTTCATGTCATCGGGCCGCGACCAGAGCACTTGGACTGGCGCTTTGGCCGCGCGGGAAATCTCAGCCGCTTCGAGCGCGTAATCGACCGCCAGCCGCCGGCCGAAGCCGCCGCCAATAAGGGTGACGTTGACCTCGACCTTTTCCGGCGGCAGACCGAGCAAAGTCGCGACCTGTTTTTGCAACCGATTCGGCGCCTGCGTTGGCGCCCAGATCGTGCAGCGATCGCCTTTCACGTCGGCCACGCAGTTCATCGTCTCGACCGGCGCGTGCGCGTAGAACGGATAGGAATAAACCGCTTCGATTGTGCGCGCGATCGGTGGCGTTCCAGCAGGTGTTTCTTCTTTGCGGGTGATGTTCGCCTGCGCGCGAGACGCCTCTTCTAATTTTTTCCCGTGCGCGTCGGAATCGAACGCGTCCAGCGGTGGCTCGCTCCATTCAACGGCCAGAGCGGTCCGGCCTTTGATTGCAGCCCAGGTGTTCTCGGCCACGACGGCGACACCGCGCTCGGTCTGCACGATCGTTCGCACGCCGCGAACGGCGCGCGCTGCGCTTTCGTTCATCTTTTTCGGCTTCGCGCCGCGAAACGGCGGACGTTCGACCGACGCGTAAAGCATTCCCGGAACTTTGGTATCGATGCCGTAATGCGCGGCGCCGGTGACGATGTCGCGACCATCAATGCGCGCCGTCCGCTGTCCGATTATCTTGAAATCGCCGGGCGTCTTGAGCGGCGTGTCTGCCGGCACTGGCAGCTTCGCGGCTTCATCGGCGAGTTCGCCAAACGCCAGTCGCCGTCCGCTTCCTCCGTGCACGACTGCGCCGCCTTCCGTCTTGCACTCGTTAGGCGAAACTTTCCACCGCGACGCCGCGGCCGTCGTCAACATCGCCCGAGCGGCCGCGGCCGCCCGACGCAAGACCCAGCCATCTTCCATGCTCCCGCTGCCGCCGGTCCCGAGATCCTTGAATTCGGCGCTCGGCGATGCCTGCACGATCTTGATCCGGGACCAATCCGCCCCAAGCTCGTCGGCCAGAATCATCGCGAGCGATGTGCGAAC
>DASQPH010000114.1:0-44102 GCA_035644055.1 Chthoniobacterales bacterium | reverse complement strand
TCTGGATGTATCGCTTTCTCAACAGTGGCGGCTGGCTGACGCATCATTATCAGCTCAACCAGCTCAACGATCCCGACAGCTTGAATCTTATTCCCGTGATCTTCGAGCCGATCGCGGTGCTTGGTGTCGTTGCTTACTGGGTCTGGCGAACGCGAGAGCTTTACCGGCTCCTTTTCTTTCTTTTCCTCGGCCAGCTCCTGATCGGGGCGAGTTACCTCGCCATGTTCCTCTTGTTCGTTCTTACCTATAAGCCAAGGATGATGTGAAACCGCAGGCCGCGCAGCAGAGCCGAAAATGGAACTTTTTCTGGGTTCCGAATGAACAACGAAGACGTGATCTGGAAAAAGAAAGGGCGTAGATAGTGACGTGTGACATGTGACCTGTGACGTGTTGAACTGAAGCGGGGATGATTGTCTTCACCGGGTTGGCGCTTAGATTT
This sequence comes from Chthoniobacterales bacterium, assembly GCA_035644055.1. Taxonomy (GTDB): domain Bacteria; phylum Verrucomicrobiota; class Verrucomicrobiia; order Chthoniobacterales; family UBA10450; genus AV80. The sequence goes on along the minus strand of DASQPH010000114.1, from coordinate 43,663 downwards.
GTCGGATGAGAGTGCCCATAATAACCGCCCTCGTCGCCTGTCTGGCGTGCGGAGCGCTCGTTGCGGCGACAAACGAGCCTATTTACCTGGGGATTGATGCGAAGGGCATTCGCCATGAATCCAAGGAGTCGGCTGGAAACGCGCCTTGGATGCGCGATGTGGCGTATACCCGTGGGCCGAGCCCATTACCCGGGGACCGAACACGATGGTATGAGGGCGTCGGAATTTTCAGGCTAAGGATTGATCCGACGACCGGTGCCACCAGAGAGGTAACCTTCGTGCGATCGACGGGTAACGTCGCGTTTGACCGCAGCGCCTTGCTCGCGCTTAAGCTTTGGCGGTGGAAGCCCCAGACGTGGACGCAGGTAGACGTGCCCATGCTTTTTGAGCGTGGAGGAGGAGTCCTGTTTTTTCCGCGATATACCACTCTGCCCGTGCGCCGGTAGCGGGGTGGGGGAAGAAATTAAGAATTAAGAAGGAAGAATTAAGAAGGGGCGGATGAAGCGAGGATCGTCCCGCCTGCATCGTTATGCGAAGCATTGCGGGCAGGGATTGAGGATGGTGGATGGCAGGGCAGTCGCGAGTCGCCGAGGCTGAATTGTAGGGCGGGCGCGTCGCCTGCCGAGTCACGATTGGCAACCGGAGCGGTTGCCCTACAACGCCTGACCTCTGACTTCCGATCTCCGACCTCGGTTTCGAGCATTTGAATTGGCTGGCTGGCCGAGGTGAAGCCGGGTAAACCCGGAGCATGACCAAATTATTCTGCACGGGCTTCCTCGCCTGCGTGGCGTCTTCGCCACTGCTGGCGCAACAGCAGGTCACACCACGGGTGAAGATGGACGATGTTGTCTACAAGGTCGGTCCCAGATACCCGGACAGGCTGCAGAGGGCTCGCATCGCAGGGACTGGGATGTTTCGGATGATTATCGATTTCAAGACGGGCAAGGTCACTAATGTCGTGGTCCTTAAATCCACCGAATCCGAAGCCCTCGACAGGGAAGCCATGTTTGCCCTACGTCAGTGGCGATTTAAGCCTGGGAAACTAACGAAGGCCGATATGCCGATTACATTCCACAATGGATCGGAACCGCTCGTCTTGCCTCCCGGTTCGAAGCTGGTGCCGAATCGGTGAGGATTGCTTTCGACGTCCATCTAAAATAGAAGGGCGACTGAACATGGTTACCTTGCGGGCGTTTTCGACTCCAGCGGAAGCGGCGCTCGCCAAGTCGTTGCTCGATGACCATGGAATCATTTCCAGTCTCGCCGACGAAAATTCCTACCTTTACGGCGGTGCGCAGTTGGCGATGCCGGTGCGCCTCGTGGTCGCCGAGGAGCAACTGGAGGAGGCGGCACGGATTCTTAAGGCTCCGCCGGATGGCTTAAATGTTGAGCCGGCCGTGCAAAAGGAGATTGCACAGGCAGCTTCCCGGTTAAGACACAAACACGAACAAAGCGCTGGTAATCCGTGGCAGCTCCTCGCTCTGGCTGCGTTGCTCGCGATTCCCGGAGTCATGCTCCTGGCGCAGAGATACAACTTGCTACTCGTGGCCTACAACCGGCCCACTCGGCGGGGGACTACGATCATTACGCCGACCGACGCTCACATTTTGGGGCTCCTCATAATCGCGATCTCTTGTTTCCTGGTCTTTCTCTACTTCCATGTTCGTCGCGATATTGCGCTCGAGCGGGCACAGTCGCCGCCACGTAATGTGAAGAATGACGACTAACCAACGCTGTGTTAGTTCGGCGACGGCTTGGTGTCAGGTTTGATGCAAGAGATGCGCAAGATACTGCTGATCGGGGCGGGAGGCAGTGGCAAGTCGGTTATGGCCACGAGAATCGCTGCCCAGACAGGCCTCCCGCTCATTCATTTGGACGCGCTCTTCTGGAAGCCGGGCTGGGTCGAAACTCCGCGAGATGAATGGCGGCAGATCGTGGAGGACCTTGTCCGGCGCGATGCCTGGGTGATGGATGGTAACTATGGTGGAACACTCGATCTGCGACTCGCAGCCTGCGACACCGTGCTGTTCCTCGATTTCCGTCCGGCCGTCTGTCTTTGGCGCGTGCTCAAACGGCGGGTGCAATTCCACAACAAGTCTCGGCCGGATTTCGGCAGCGGTTGCCCTGAGCGATTGAACTGGGAATTTTTGCGCTGGATTTGGAGCTATCGCAGAAAACGTCGTCCAAAGATTCTCGAGAAGCTCTCGGCGGCAGCAGCCCAAGGCAAACAGGTAATTATCCTGCGCAACTCCAAGGCACTCGAAGATTTCTTGGCGCAGCTCGCGCGCGTCGAGACAGCAAAATTGTAGGGCAGGCGCGTCGCCTGCCAAATCAGAATCGGCAACCGGAGCGGTCGCCCTACAATAGCTTCCTGGTTTCCTGGCTTCCCGATTAATCCGGTTCTGAATGCAGCTCCATCCTCTTAATCCTGTCTAGTTCGTCCCATTAGGTCGCCGGGGCGGACCCGGTTGCGTCGAAATTGGCTCGCTCCCGGATATCCGCGCCGGTAAAGCTCAAGCACGCGGTAACGCAGCTAGGGTAGCTGGCGCGAGCACAGGAGTGCGAGTGACCAATTAAGAAACGTCAGCGGCTCGCGATCCTAACCATCGCCGCGACGCTGCGGTCCACGTCGGCGTCGGTGGTGGACCAGCAGGAGACGCTGATGCGCATGGCGGTGCGGCCTTGCCAGACGGTGACGCCACACCAGCAGGTACCGTCTTCCTGAAGTTCTTTGATGACGCGCTGGGTCTTTTCGGCGTCACCGAAGGAAACGAGGACCTGGTTGAGAACGACGTCGTTCAGGACCTCGAAGCCGGCGGCGGAAAGTTGATCGGCAAAACGGCGGGCTTGTTCGCAATTGCGCTCGATCATCCGGGCAAGACCTTCGCGGCCTAACGAACGGAGAGCAGCCCAGACTTCGACGCCGCGGGCGCGGCGCGACAACTCCGGTGTGAAATCGCCGGGGTTCCGGTGCTCGGTCTCGGTAGGCAAATATTCGGCGGTGATAGCCATGGCGGCGGGGAGGGAATATTGGTCGCGGACGAAAGCGAGACCGCAATCGTAAGGAACGTTGAGCCATTTGTGGGCGTCGGTCGCCCAGGAATCGGCGTCGGCAATTCCAGCGGCGAGATGAGCGCGTGACGGCGCGGCCGCCGCCCAGAGACCGAACGCGCCGTCGACGTGGACCCACGCGCCCGAAGCATGAGCGACACGAGAAATCTCGGCGATAGGATCGAACGAGCCGGTGTTCACGTTGCCGGCCTGGACGCAGATAATCGTCGGGCCGGAGATCGCGGGCAGTTGATCGGCGAGCATTCGACCCTGGTTATCGACCGGAACTTTCACGACGCGGCTGCGGCCGAGGCCGAGCAGGCCTAACGACTTCGTAACGGACGGATGCGCTTCCGCGGTGACGATCACCGTAATCGGCGGCGCGCCGAAAAGTCCGTCGGCTTCGGCGTTCCAACCGACTTGCTTAAGCACGGCATGGCGCGCTGCGGCGAGCGCGCAAAAGTTCGCGACCGTAGCACCGGTGACAAAGGCGCCGCTGCATTCAGGCGGGAGCCGGAGAACGTCGAGCAACCAGCGCAGAGAGATTTGTTCGAGAAAGGATGTTGTCGGAGTGGGGCGCCAGAGTCCGGTGTTCTGGTCCCATGCAGTCGCCAGCCAGTTGGCCGCGACCGTAACCGGAAGCGCGCCGCCAATGACAAACCCAAAGAATCGCGGCCCAGCCATCGCCATTGTTCCGGGCGATCCGATGTCATCCAGGAGCCGCAACGTTTCAGCGGGATCTGTCTCGCGATCCGGCAACGGCTCATCGAACGCTTGGAGTTGTTCGACGGCGGCAGCTGTAGGAGCTACCGAGCGCTCGCCAATTCCTTCGAGATAACGAATCGCGCGCGTAGACGCGTCGGTAAGAAGTTCTTTGTTCATCACCTTGGCAGACAATCCGTTCGGGCCGAAGAAAACGAAAGGTCGAAAATCAGGCAGGGAAATCCGGGGAGCGCACGCGCCCTCGCGTGGTGGTTGCGCCGCCCTCGGCGCAACGATCTTGGACTGAAAGAGGGAAGTCCGTCTCGGCGAAGGCGCCGAGACCAGCACGCGAGGCGCGTGCGCTCCCCAGAAGGGCAACCGGGGCGGGTCGCCCTACAATTCAGCGCTTAGCGAATATTTGCTTTGGCAGGAAAGGGAATGTCTTCCGGATGTTCTTTTGAAAACCGGGGCCGTATTCTTCCTCGTTCGAATCGCGAGGTACTTTCGAGAGATCGAGTTCTTTCCAGCCTTTGTCGCTGCCGTCGTGGCTGTGGCTGTGGATGTGGTGTAACACGGCTACTTTCTGCTCGGCGAGCGGATGGCCGGTCCTATCGACGGGCGTGACGTCGGCGAAGGCCCAGTCGCCGCTGATGTTTAGGATGTTGACCTTCCACGACATGATCTTTCCGTTTCCGGATTTTCTGCTCAACCCGGCTAGCACCGCTTTGCGCTCGTTCTTATTTGGATCGACCGCGCAGTTCGCCGCGATGAGGATTGCGCACGTCAGAGCCAACAGTCGAAGAATCATTGGGACCAATCGTCGACGAAACGGGATCGAGCAATGTTTCGATCGGACTCCAGTCCGAGCGTTTAGAATTGGCTCGCCTGGGAAGAACGGCACAGGTAAAAGGAATGGATATGATCAAGAAATTATTCTGCGGTGTTTTCGCCCTTATCATGATTGCGGGTGTTGTGGCGAGTGCGGCGGAACCGGTCGGGATCGAGATCCGGATGAGAAATTCGATTGGAAGGCTAGGTGCAACTAACATTCAACCCACAGTGAAGACGGAAGCCGATGGAACCATGGTCGTGTCTTTCCAAGCCCCGGGGGAGGGGACCTACGTTCTCGTCTACACAACCGGGCCGAACAAAGGTAAGACCGCGACGAGGATCAATGTTTCAAAAGCCGGCCCTGCTACGGCAAAGATCAAAGGCGGCTCGCACTAAGAGTAATACTCCGGTATGACCACGAGCTGGTTCCTTTGGGCGATTCTTTCGGCGCTCTTTGCCGGGGCCACGGCGATTCTGGCGAAGGTCGGTGTGAAAGATGTGGACTCGAACCTCGCCACCGCTATTCGCACGACGGTAATTCTTGTTTTCACCTGGGGACTCGTTCTCGCTACCAGTTCGCTGCGTAACATCGGCTCGCTCTCGAGTCGGACGTGGATCTTTCTTACGTTGTCGGGCGTCGCGACAGGTTTGTCGTGGGTCTGCTATTTTCGCGCGTTACAGCTCGGGCCGGCGTCGCAGGTCGCTCCGATCGATAAGCTAAGTGTGGTGTTCGCAATTGGGTTTGCGTTGATCTTTCTCCACGAACGGCTCGGCTGGCTGCAATGGGCCGGCTGCGCGCTCATGGTAGTCGGCACGCTCCTCCTGGCTGTGCACGCTTGAGCTATTGAGAAGAGTGATCGGCAACCGGAGCGGTTGCCCTACAACGTGAAAGCTTTGAAGAGCAAGCCGATCATCTACTCGCTGGTTAACCTGGTCGGCGCGGCCTGGGTTTATCGCTATCTCATCAGCGGCGGTTGGCTGACAAATCATTACCAGCTTAACGATCCAAACATCGTGAACCTTTTCCTTGCCATCTTCGAGCCGATCGCCGCGCTTGGCGTTATTGCCTACTGGATTTGGCGGACGCGTTTTCTTTACCGGCTTCTTTTCATTCTCTTTCTCATCCAGCTTCTTATTGGCGCCGGGTTTCTCGCGTTCATCGGCTTCTTCTTGTTCACCTGGAAGCCGAGAATGATGTAAAGGGGATTGTAGGGCGGGCGCGTCGCCTGCCGTAATTTGAGATTCGGCAACCGGAGCGGTTGCCCTACAATTTGAGGCATGCCCAGGCTAAGAACGATCGTATCGGGCGGGCAGACTGGAGTGGACCAGGCGGCGTTGCGGGCGGCGAGGAATTGCGGATTGACAATCGGGGGATGGTGTCCGCCGGGACGAGAATGTGAGGCTGGCCTGATTTCGCCGGAGTTTGCGTTGAAAGAAACGCCAAACGATCGCAGTCCGGAAGCGCCGGATGTTCCGCATTCTCAAAGGACGGAATGGAATGTCCGCGATTCGGATGGGACATTGGTGATTGTAGCAGCTTCGCTATGCGAAGCTCGGGCGGGAGATCTCGGCACGGAATGGACCGTTCGTTGCGCAAAGCGTTACAAAAGGCCGCTGCTGCTTTGCGACGTTGATGATTCGGCGGCGAAAAAGAAAATCGAACAATGGCTTGGGTCGAACCTGGTAAGCACGCTGAATGTCGCAGGTCCGAGCGAGCTAACCTCGCCGGGAGTCGGCGATGGCAGCTACGCGTTGCTCAAGCGCGTCTTAAAAGACTTGTAGGGCAAGCGCGTCGCTTGCCCATTCTCGGCTGCGGCAACCGAAGCGGTTGCCCTACAATCATGATGTCGTGGCAGTCCATTTGCTTCGAACAGCGTCCATGACCATCAATTTCAAAACAAACGTAAGAACCGTCATCCGGTACAAAGGACAGGAATATTCCAGCCTGGACCAGCTTCCGGCTGAAGCGCGAGCGGCGTATGAAGCTGCGCTGGTCCAAGGAACCGCGCCGAAGGCTACGAACAGGAATGAGCAAATCACGGTGAACGGGCCAACATTTCGCTTCGGCTGATGAGCTACCGGCAGCGGACAGAAAACTTTACGATAACGCGATCTCGTTGGTGCGAGATAGCACGACGGTTCCCAACGCGCCGGTTGCTTCCTCGAGTTGGGTAACGTCCTCGCAATTGCGCTTCGCCGTTTTGTTAACGGCCATCGCCGTATTGGTTGTCTGGATGGTACGGCTGCTTCACTAAGCAGGTGGATTGTTCAACAGCGGGTTGCCCTACAATCGGAGCCGCCAGCGTGCGCCGCCGAAGTAGATGAGATAGTAACCGAGCACGAGCGCGCCCACGGCCATCGAGCCGGGGATGCCGGCGGCCGCGAGCCAGGAAGTGTCGTGGCCGGTGGTTCGCCAGGCATGCCAGATTCGCCAGAAGCCATAGAGCATCCGAGCAGCGACCGCGAGCGTGATGAGAAGAACGAGCCAGCGATTTGGTGTGTAATAGATGGCGGCGGCGGTCTTTTCCCACCGGGTCACCGCAAGGCCGAGGATTCCAAGCAAGCATCCTGATAGCATGCCGATAAGTGAGTAACTGAAGGCGTGTGGGACCCAGAAGTTAGTCAGGGCTGCGACCCAGATAAAAAGGACAGCGGAGATGAGCAGCGAGAGAAGGTTGACCGTCAGAACCCACGGCCGCGCGAGTCGCCGCGCTGTTCCCGCTCGATAGCGCAGCAGCAAGAGCAACGGCGTCGCGAGGACGAGTCCGCAGACAACAAGCAGCGTGACGATGATCGGTATGACCGGCACAAGCGGATTCTACATTCGGCTGCACAAGGTGCGATGGATTGTTGTAGCGGCGGTCTATGACCGTCGTAATCTCGGAACAGCTTCGGCGGTCATCCGCCTTCGCGCGCTACGGCGTGACGGGGTAGACCGCCGCTACAGGAATAGCATGACCCGCTCGAATTGTTACTCACGGCATTGGTTCGAGTTCTTTCATGCGCCGATCGAAGAAGAGCGGACGCTGCGCGAAGTGGAATTCATTTGCGCGGTCGCGCCATTGCCGGAGTTTCGAAGAGTCCTTGATGTCTGCTGCGGAATGGGACGGCATGCGCGCGAGTTAGCACAGCGCGGCTATTCGGTGACGGGCCTAGACCGCGATGACCGCGCGATTGGCAAAGCACGAGAACTCGACGGTGGACCTCATTACATCCAGGCCGATGTTCGTGATTATCGTCCGGTGAAGTCGGCCTACGATCTCGCGATAATCATGTCCCAGAGTTTTGGTTATTTCGACAGTTCAACGAACGGTGACCTCCTCGGCCGCCTGGCCGGTAGCATTAGGAACGGCGGACGGATCATTCTCGATCTCTGGAACCGCGAATTCTTCGAGGCGCATCAAGGGGAACGGGATTTGGAAATGCAGTCCGGAGTTGTGCGTGAAAACAAGAAGGTCAGGGACGGCCGGCTCTTTGTTCATCTTAGATATCCGGACGGCGCTGAAGAAGACTTTGAATGGCAACTATTCACAGGAACGGAAATGCAAGCGCTGGCGGAATCGGCCGGACTTACAGTGATCGTCGTATGCACTGACTTCAATCAGAAGACACGGCCCAACGGAACGAATCCCCGCGTTCAGTTTGTCCTCGAACGCTATCAAAGATCTTGACGGCTTAAAGCCGTCAAGATGGTGCCGCGCAAGCCGCGACAAGTTGCAAGGAAATCAAGGAGTCGGGAACTATCGGCAACGGCAGCCGACCAGAGGAGGCGCAATGGAGACGGCCTGCCTGGGGCCGTTTGGGGGAAATCGCAGCCTCGTCTTCCACCTCCGGCACGAAGGGCAGGCTAGATCCATGGCGCGAGACGAGCGAGGGAAATGCCTCCGGAATCTCGACGGCTTTAAGCCGTCAAGGTGGCGCCGCGTCTACTGCTGTGGCGCACGGGGAAATCGTATTGCTGGCTCGCGATCCTGACAGTGGTGAAAATCGGGTTCGGTCTAATTCTTGAGAATCTTGAAGCGGAAGCGGAGTTTCCGGTGTTCGAGGAGCTGGCGCCAATCGACGAAGAGGAACGCGGCGATAACAAGAAGGCCGATGACGAGTGTAATAACGGTTTTCGAATTCGCTTCGCCGTGAAGCAAGCCAGAGAGGTTTGCGCTCGCGTACTTCCCGGAAAAGACGAGAACGCCGTCGGTAATAAGCCGTCCGAGAAAGAACGGAATGAGGATGTGCCACGGTTTGGTGCGCGCCATGGCGACGGCGGTGAAAAGCGCGGTCGTGGATAGCGGCGTAAGAGTGTAGAGGAACACGAAGACCGCTGAGGACCATTTTGCTTTCCCGATTTTGCCACCGATGTAACGCAGATTCACGTCTTCGCGGCGGTTCACCAAACGCGATGAGATTTTCGGGATGTAGCGCGTGAGAATGTAGCGTCCGAGGGTTGATCCGATTACGCCAATGACCACCGTGAGCCACGGGTTCAGGCGAAACTTCACGAGCAGGACGACGAGGAGGATCCAGGCGGGTGGGGCAAAAATCGGAATCGTGTCAACGGCCAGCGCCGCGAGAAAGACGAGGAGATATGGCCACATAAGTGAAGACAGAGAGCGTCCTCTCGCCTCCATATCGTGACAACCGGCATTGTAGGGCGTCTGTATCAGCCCCGAATGCTTTCGGGGTTCACCGAAACGACCTGCAAGAGAACCGAGAACGATTCTTAGACGGGCATGAAAAGGTCGCTCGAGGATGATGCGGCGGTTGTTCGGGCAGCGGCCCGGCCAGTCGCCGAAGGGTATGAGGCGCTTCTGGAGAGCGCGAGCACTGCGCAATGCGTCCTGATCGGTGAAGCGTCGCACGGGACGCATGAATTCTATTCGACCCGCGCGGAGCTAACGAGGCGCCTCATCGATGAGCACGAGTTTCGGGCAGTCGCGGTGGAAGCCGATTGGCCGGACAGTTTTAGGGTCCACCGTTTCGTGACCGGGCGCGGCGACGACAAGAATGCGAATGAAGCGCTGAGCGACTTCCGGCGTTTTCCCGGCTGGATGTGGCGCAACACCGTGGTGGTGGAATTTGTGGAATGGTTGCGGGAATGGAATTTACGCCGCGGCTCCGAGAAAGACGCAGCCGGATTCTATGGCCTCGATCTTTACAGCATGCATACGTCGATCGAGGCGGTCCTGAGTTACCTCGATAAAGTCGATCCGGCGTCGGCGAAACGGGCGCGACACCGCTATGGTTGCTTCGATCATTTCGGTGAAGATCCGCAGCAGTACGGACTCGCGACGGTCGCCGGCGGGGCGGAGCCGTGCGAAGAGGAAGTCGTCAGCCAGCTCGTCGAACTGCGTCGAAAATATGCGGAGTTGATCAGCCGCGATGGCCACATCGGCGAAGAGGAATTTTTCTCGGCGGAGCAAAACGCGCGGCTGATAGCGAACGCCGAACGGTACTATCGCGCGATGTTTCATGGCCGCGCCAACTCGTGGAACCTGCGCGATGAGCACATGTTCGAAACGCTGAATCAACTAATCCGCCATCGCGACAGCGGCAAAGCCAAGGTCGTGGTCTGGGCCCACAATTCCCATCTGGGCGATGCGCGCGCGACGGCGATGAGCGCGCGCGGGGAGTTCAATGTCGGCCAGCTCGTGCGCGAGCGGTTTGGCGGGGAAAGCTTTGGGATTGGATTCACGACTAACACCGGCACCGTCACAGCGGCGTCGGATTGGGGCGGGGTTGCGGAACGAAAACGCGTGCGACCGGCGCTAAAGGGAAGCTACGAAGAATTGTTTCATGCGGTCGGACTTCGGAGGTTCTGGATCGACTTACGCGCGCGGAATGAAGCGACTGCATTGCTGCGCGATGAACGGCTCGAGCGTGCGATCGGGGTTATTTACCGGCCAGAGACAGAACGGTTCAGCCATTATTTTGAAGCGCGGCTGTCTGACCAATTCGACGCGGTCATTCATCTAGATGAAACCCGGGCGCTCGAACCGCTGGAACGCGCCTCCGAGTGGGACACCGGCGAGCTTCCCGAAACCTATCCATTTCGCGTCTGATTTTTATGAATACGCAGATCAGTATTCCTGCCGGAACAGCAACGCTCGAAGGCGAGTTAAACATTCCGGACGGCGCGACAGTCCTCGTTCTTTTTGTCCATGGGAGCGGCAGTAGCCGGCACAGCCCGCGCAATCAATTCGTCGCGCGGAAACTCAACGACGCGGGTCTGGCCACGTTGCTGTTTGACTTGCTGACGCGCGCTGAAGAGGCCGTGGACGTTGCGACAGCGCAATATCGTTTCGATATCAGCCTGCTGGCCGAGCGGCTCGTTCACGCCACCAAATGGGCGATCGATCAGCCGGCGACGCGCAACCTGCGCATAGGCTATTTTGGCTCGAGCACCGGCGGCGGTGCGGGTCTGGTCGCTGCGGCCGAAATCCCCCGGGACGTCGGAGCAGTCGTTTCTCGCGGCGGCCGGCCCGATCTGGCCGGCGCGGCTTTGCCCAAAGTCCAGGCTCCGACGTTGCTGATCGTCGGCGGCGAAGACGGCGTAGTCATCGATCTAAATGAAGAAGCGCGGGCGCGAATGAATTGCGAAGTGAAATTGGAGATAATTCAGGGCGCGACCCATCTCTTCGAAGAACCCGGCGCGCTGGAGCAAGTGGCCCAGTTAGCGGCCGACTGGTTTCTGCATCGAACACTGGAGAAGCGCGGGTTCGATGCGCCGGCGTAATGGCGCTGCCTCCCGGCTTATGCCCGCGCAGCGTTTCGCTGCTTCGCTGTTATTGCCAGGCCCGTTCGCTCTTTTGTTCGTAATGCTCGAAGGCAGTTTTTAGACCGCTTAGAACTTCGGCTGCCGTTTCGAACAGCGCCTGCCCTTTGGCGTCATCGACTTTGCCAATGTCCTCCCGAAGATGCTGAATCAGCTTGGTAAACTCTCCGCGGACGTTGGCGGCGTGAGCTCGCGGATCTTTGGACGTGATCGATTCCATAAACAGTCTTCGTTACGCGACCGCTTTTCAGATTCATCGTTTTCCGACCATCCGAAGGCAGCAAAACCGAAGAGTAAGGAAGCGATCCGTCACGCGGGCAACAGATATTGCTGGCATCGCGCTTTTTCGTCATCGTGACCGAGATGAAACGAGCATGAGTAGAATCAAGGCACGCTACGACGTGGTAATCCTGGGCGCGGGACATAACGGGCTCGTCGCCGCGAGTTACCTGACGCGCGCTGGACTCAGTGTCCTGCTGCTCGAGAAAAATGATTACATCGGCGGGGCGACGACTTCGCACAAGGTGTTTCCCGATTACGGCGCGCGTTTATCGCGCTACTCGTATCTCGTCAGTCTGTTTCCGGAGAAGATCATCCGCGATCTCGGATTGAGGCTGGAATTGCGACGACGCACGACCGGTTCGTTTACGCCGTATGTCAAAGACGGGAAGAACGGCGGCCTGCTTTTGAGCAACGTTTCGGAAGAGACAAACGAACGGTCGATGTTCGCGCTAACCGAAAAGCGCCGCGAGTACGAACAGCTCAAGAAGTTTTATCGGTTGTCCCGCGTTTTTGCCGAGCACGCCTGGGATTCAATGCTGGAGCCCCTGGTGGCGCGGAATGAATTCAAGCGCCGCTTCGAGGGCGACGAAGAATCTCGGGAAGCGTGGCGATGTCTCGTCGAGGAACCGCTCGGCCGCGCGATCGAGAGATATCTGCAGGACGACCTCGTTCGCGGCCTCGTCTTAACGGATGGCAAGATCGGCGTCTTTACCCATCCGCACGATCCGTCCCTCGTTCAGAACCGTTGTTTTCTCTATCACCTTATTGGAAACAAGACGGGAGAATGGAAGGTGCCGGTGGGCGGGATGGGCGCGGTCGCAGGCGAACTCGAAAGAACGGCGCGCAAAGACGGCGCGGAATTTCTCACTGACGTACGGCTTGGCGCCATCGATTTCACCGGCAAGAAAAAGACGGTGGAATTTGAAATCGATGGAAAACGCCACGGAGTCGGCGCGCGATCTCTCCTCATAAATTTTGGCCGGAACATTCTCGCGAAATATTCGGGCAAGCGGTATCGCCCCGGCGCAGCAGACGAGGGGAGCGTGTTCAAGATCAACATGCTGTTGCGACGGCTGCCGAAGTTAAAGGCGCGCAGGTATCCAGCCGCCGAAGCGTTCCGCGGGACATTTCATAGCGACGAAGGTTACGAGCAAATGAACACGAGCTACGAGCAGGCAGCGAAAGGCCGGCTGCCGCGAAAGACGCCGTGCGAAGTCTATTGCCACACCCTCACCGACGACAGCATCCTTTCGCCCGACTTGCGGCGGAAGGGTTTTCAAACCCTCACATTATTCGGCCTCGACGCGCCTTATTCGTTGTTCGCCAAAAACAACGCCGCGATGCGAGAACGCGCGGAGAAAAAGTTTCTCGCCAGCATGAACCAGTGGCTCGAGGAACCGCTGGAAGATTGCCTCGCGGTAGCGCGGGACGGGAGTCGTTGCATCGAGAGCAAGACCCCGGTCGATATCGAGCACTCGTTAGGTATGTATCACGGCAACATTTTTCACGACGCGCCGACGTTTCCATTTGCCAATCGCAAGGAACAAGCGGGCACTTGGGGCGTGGAGACCGAGTTCGACAACGTCTTCCTGTGCGGCTCGAGCGCGCAGCGCGGCGGCGCCGTCAGCGGGATTCCAGGCCATAATGCCGCGATGAAAGTACTCGCGCAGTAAATCCTTTATTCCCGAAGCAAACCAGCTAATCAGTTAAACACCATGCATCTAACGAACTCTGTTCTGCCTCGCGTCGCGCTTTCCTTGATCGGTCTCAGCCTTATCGGTTTCGTCGTAAGGATTGACGCCCAAGAGCCCTCGCCGGAACGAAAACCTGACGTTTCAGACAAGGCGCTCATCACCAAACAAACGCCGGATCCGAAAAAGACCTCGCCCGCCGCACCCGGCGCGGTGAAGCAATACACGATCGAGCAATTCATGGCGACCACGCGGCTCACCGGTGCCTCGTTTTCGTCGGATGAAAAGTCGATCCTGTTCAGCAGCAACAAGAGCGGAATTTTTAACGTCTATTCGATGCCGGTGACCGGCGGCGAACCAAAGCAGCTCACCAATTCGACCAAGGAAAGCACCTTCGCAGTCTCCTGGTTCCCGAGCGACGCGCGTTTCCTTTATCGTTACGACAAAGGCGGGAACGAGAACGAACACCTCTACCTGCGCGAGCTGAACGGCACCGAGCGCGACCTGACGCCGGGCGAGAAGACCAAGGCGCAGTTCTATGCCTGGAGTGAGGATCGCAAATCGTTCTTCTTCGGCACCAACGCGCGCGACCCGAAGTTCTTCGACATTTTCGAAATGAGCATCGCCGATCTGAAACCGATCCTCATTTACAAGGACGAGACCGGCTACGTCTTCGGCGCCATTTCAAACGACAAGAAATTCATCGCCTTCGGCAAACCGGGGAATTCCACCGCGGACTCGGACGTTTATCTTTTCAATACCGATACAAAAGAGATGAAGAATCTGACCGCGCACACCGGCGCCGTGGATAATGCGCCGGAGACGTTCGATCCGCTGTCGAAGTTTCTCTATTATCTGTCGGACGACGGCAACGAATTCAAAGGCGTCGTGCGTTACGACCTAACGAGTGGTCAGAAAACGCCGATGGAAAAATCGAACTGGGACGTAGTGTTCATGGGGTTCTCCCGGAGCGGCAAGTATCGCGTGGTCGGCGCAAATGAAGACGCGCGGACGAAGGTGAGGGTTTACGAAGGTGCGACGGACAAGGAAGTGACGCTGCCGCCGTTGCCGGAAGGCGACATCAGCGGAATCCGGTTCTCCGATAGCGAGACGAAGATGGCGTTTTATCACGACGGCTCCCGCGCGCCCGCGAACCTTTACGTCTACGATTTCGCCGCCCAAAAGCCGCTGAAGTTGACCGAGAGTTTGAATCCCGAGATCAACGCGGCCGATCTCGTCGATGCAAAGGTCGTCCGGTACAAATCTTTCGATGGGATTGAGATTCCCGCGATCCTCTATCAACCGCATGGCGCGACGCCGCAGGCAAAAGTCCCGGCGATCGTCCGCGTGCATGGCGGTCCCGGCGGACAGGCGCGGATGCCTTATAGCGCCGGCGTCCAGTATCTCGTCAATCACGGTTACGCCGTGCTCGACGTGAACAACCGCGGTTCGAGCGGGTACGGCAAAACGTTCTACAAATCCGACGACCAGAAGCACGGGCGCGAACCGCTCTGGGATTGCGTCGAGGCGAAGAAATATTTGCAGACCCTGGATTATGTCGACGCGAAGAAGATCGGGATCATGGGCGGATCGTACGGCGGCTACATGGTGCTCGCGGCGCTCGCGTTCAAGCCGGAGGAATTCAACGCCGGCGTGGATATTTTTGGCGTCGCGAACTGGGTCCGCACATTACAGAGCATTCCGCCCTATTGGGAAAGCGAGCGTAAGTCACTTTACGCCGAGATCGGCGACCCGAATACGCAGCTCGATATGTTGAAGGAGATTTCGCCGCTCTTTCACGCTGACAAGATCACCAAGCCGCTGATTGTTTTACAGGGCGCGAACGATCCGCGCGTGATCAAGGTGGAGTCCGACGAAATCGTCGACGCGATCAAGAAGAAGAAGGGCATCGTCGAGTATGTCGTTTTCGACAATGAAGGTCACGGCTTCACGAAGAAGGCGAACGAGATCAAAGGGAACAAAGCGATCCTCGATTTCCTCGACAAGTATTTGAAGGGCGGCGCGGCGAAGAACTAGGGGTCGACGAAGAAAGCGCGCGCCTGGGTGGCGACTGGAGCCGATTGAAAAGTTCGAACGGCGCCGCAACGCGCGCCGTTGAGCATTTTCTGCGCATCCGTTCGCATCTGAAGGGTGCTCGTTCCATAGATGAGCTTCACGTTCAGCGGGCGAGCGGATTCTGGAGAATAGGTCAGGAATTCACCGTAAATGTTCCAGCGCGCGGATACGAGTTTGTTATTCACATAGCCGTATTCGGTATTGGGCGAAGCATTGCCGATGACCGGCTCGAAGGAACGGAGATCGATGTCCGTCTGGAAAATCATCGGCTGAGTGTTCCCGGGATTTGCCTGATCGTAGTCGGAACAAACAAAACTCCATGTGTCGACTGCCGGGCTGTTCGGGGATGGGACGTTTGAATTGATATTCGCGAGGAACTTCGGTTCACTGAAAAGTTTTTTGCCGGCATCGACGGCGTTGGCGTTGGTGCAGGCAACATGGACATGATGGTTGCCGATCAGCTTGGTCTGGTCGTCCCCGTGAAGAAACTCGGCTAGGGTAAGCGTGGGGGTGTTTTTTGCACGTGAAGTGGGATAGGCGAGGATGTTGTATTCGAGCTCGAGCACCACTGAATCGAAGCCGGCGAATTGCGCGGTATAGTTCTGGAAGTTGTAGGTTACGATTCCGTAGTTATCCATCAAAGCGAGGCTTAGCCCGGTATCAGAAAGGTAAGGCTGGAGAATGTCGGGCTTAACGTAGAAGAACAGCTCGCAGTTCAGAAGCGAGTGGTAGTAAAAGGGCATCGAGAGCCCATCGGGAACGGGTGGCAAGACAGGTTGGTTTTTCGCAGCTTTGAGTTTCTTGCTCATCGAGAAGAAGGATTGGCGCCTTCCAGGTCTTTCAAGACGTTGTCCGCAGCCCAGAATGCCAGGGCAGCGATCGTAAGGGACGGGTTACCGGTGGCAATCGTAGGAAAGACTCCACTGCCGACCAGAAACAGATTGGGATGGTCCCACGAACGCTGGTTGCGATCGACGACGGAGTTTTCTTTCGTCGTCCCCATCCGATACGTGCCCACAATGTGGCCTGATCCAAAAAAATCGAAGTTATAGGTCTCTCCTGTTTTCGGGTCGGTGTAGGTAAAATAGCCGCCGGCTTTTTTGAGTTGAGCGAGCGGTTTTTCAAATGGCGTTACCCCCGCGGCGGCGAATACCTGGTCGGTCAACTTTTGCGCGGCTACAAAGGCGCGTTTCGTGTAATCGGATAAATTATAGTTGATCTTCGGGCGCGGGATGCCGAGGTCGTCTTTCAGGTCTGAAAGGGTCACCGTGTTTGAATCTTCCGGCGATTGCTCAACGAGGAATCCGAAACGGCATTGACGCGTAAAGATTTCGTTGAGCTTGTTCAGAAGCGTCACGCCGAACAATTTCTCGCAGTTCGGATTGTTGAGGTTGTTGTTTGTCCCGTCGACAAAGTCGAACACGGTGTTTTCCGGATCCGCTGCCGCGAAGTTCCAGCCCTCATTCCCAAACTCAACGCGAAAGGCCGCGCGATCGCTGCGGAAAGGTCCGTCGCGAAGACTTTCGATGCCGGCCGTCGCCAGGGGACCGCGATACGGAAAGGTTGGATCCTTGGTCAGTCCCCAACGCAGAAACAGCGGATGATCCATCAGGTTCTTACCCACCTGTCCGCTCCTGTTGGCGACGCCGGCCGGCAGTTGTTCGTTCGAGTTGAGGAGTAACTTCGGAGTTTCGATGGCATGGCTGGCGATCACATAGATTGTGCCAGTAACCACGACCGTCCCAGTGGGTGACTTCTTTTCCAGATTATCGTAAGTGATGCATTCAATCCCGACGACCATCTTATTTTCCTGGTCGAGCTTCACCTTGGCGGCGACGGTCTGATACATTACGTCCACATTGCGCTGGCCCGCACCGTCAGCAGTGTCGAGCGCCTTGTTAAAGGTGATGGTCGGATCGTACTTCGCCTGGATGGGACAGATCGGAATACAGTTTGTGTTGCCCGCGCAGACGCGCCGTCCATCGTACGGACGCGAGTTTCGGCCGGCCGGAGTCGGGGAAACGGTTACGGCCTGTCCCTCAAACTGCTGTTTGCCGTTTACGGCGTCGGCGAACAAGTTGTCCGTAAGAGTGAGGGGAATTTCCGGATTAGGATACTGGTAACCCGGCGTGAAAGTAAGCCCGAGATAAGTTTGACGAGCCACATCCGCGGAAACACCGATTTCCTTTTCGGCATCGTCGTAATACGCGGTGGAGCGACCCGGCTGGGGCAGGCCGAGGTCCTCGTAAGCAATGGGCCAATCAATCCCCTGGCGGTACTTTGACTGAAGTTTAAAATCGTTGGGGACGAAACGAAAACTGCTGCCGAGCCAATGCCACATGGTGCCACCACCGCGGCGCTCATAGGTGCTGCTGAACGGTAATGGCGAACTGCTTTGATCGAGATAACTTTGGGACGGGTCCTTCCAATTGAACAAATCGACAACCGTGGCTCGAGGCGCATTGGGATTGTTGGGATAGGCTGATTCTGGTGTCTTGATTAGATTAGTGTAAAAGTGCTCCACGTAAGCTTCGCGGCTCGTCGGGACGGAGGCGCCAGACTCGATAACGAGCACTTTCTTTCCGGCCTTGCCCAGCTTGTAGGCCATGATGGAGCCAGCCAGCCCGGCGCCGACGATGACGACATCGTATTTCTTATTTTGCGCCATTGGCCGAATCTCCGTTGGTGGTTTGGATGAATTGTTTGAAAGCGGGAGGCGGCTGGGCCCAATAACCGAAACTCCACATGCTGTAGCCCATCGGGTGGGATTGCATGACCTTCCAGACGAGGCTCTCCTTGTAGGCCTGTAAGGAAACGACTTGGATGGCGGTTCCTGGATTTGCGGGGTCATACCACGTGCCCATGAGCCACATTTTGATTATGCTTCGCGCGACTGGCCCGAGCGTGGGATCATCAAGGACGAACGCGGCCGCTTTCTTCGGGCTACCCAGGGTACCAACTTGAGTTTCGAAAGTAGAAACCAGCGCGCTGAAAGTAGTCGGCGAGACCTTGCTTGCCTGACTGTTGATCATTGCCAGGTATTGATTGGCGATGCCGATAGGATTAAGCGCGGGCTTGAGCTGCGCTGCATTCACGCCCGTTAGCGCCGAGGAGAGAGTTACAAATTGGTCCAGGGATACGGGCATGACGTTGGGTCCGCTATTGCGCTCGCTCGAGCAGGTAGGTGAAATCGGAGAAAATAGGAATGTTACTCGGGCGCGCGCTGGTATAGGTGGTTGCGTTTGCGTGGCACTCCATGCAACTGGAAGAGACATTCGGGACCTTGCCCTGGATGTAGCTTTCCAAGGTGCTATTGCCGAGGAACTGCGGAGCCGGCGTGCCGATCCGGTCCACGGGCGCTGAGGTTTCAACATCACAGGTCGCAGCGGGGTTGGTGGGCCACTGCGTGCTGACGAGTTCGTAGTTCAGCCAGACGGATTCCGGGTTCACCTTGCGCAACGCGGCCTGGAAAAGATCATTCAAGGCTTTCTGGGCAGGCTCGATGGGGATCTTGCGCACGATTTGAACCCGGCGCTCGGGCGGCTCGGTCTTGTTTGGATCCCACGGGCGCGGCGGTGGTTCGTTTGGTGAAGGAGCGGGACTCGCTTTGCTGAAGAAGTTATACCGTGGTTTCGAAGGCGTCTCTCCTTCCGTGGGGCAGTTATCCACGTGTTCGAAGGTCGACCAGACCCATTGCGGCGCACCGGCCGTCTTGTGGACCATATGAATACCTACCAGACCAACCGTGAGTAACTCACATTTTTCGGCGACCGGTGGACTGCTGGAGGGCGGGGTATAAACGATCGCTTCGGTGGTATGAAAGCGGCCGCTCTTCTTTTCCTCGTCGCCTAAGATTTTCCACGACGCCTTGACCATAATGGCGCCAACATTACCGGGGCTTGGACTAGCAGAACTACAGGGAAAAACAACGCTGCTGGCGGTGGCCTGGCCCTTTTTGCTATAGAGCTTGTTCGCCACGATCGAATCGAACATCGGCTCGTTAACCACGATCTCGAACCGGGCGTAGCGGCCGTTTTGATCGATGAGCGGGCCGGTCTTAAAAGGCTGAGTGGAATCGTTCAGGACATTCGGGGTTTTGCCGACTTGATTAAGAAGTGTCATGCCGTCCTTGAAGAGAGCCTTGCAGGCGGGCGGCCAATTTTCTGGCGCAGTCCGGAGCGTTCCCCACGGTGAAGGCGGCGCGCCCCCAGGAAGGAAGATTTCGTAAGCCTCCTTCCAACTCTGCCAGACCGTGGGCGCATCCTTGGTTCCAATCGGTATGGATGGGTCCGGTTGCCCGTTCGCTTTGGCAGGCCAGTTAAGAGCGATAAAGGTATTCCAAGAGAGAACGTCGAAATCATGCTGCAACCCTTCCAGGCTGCCATCGCCGCTAAAGGTGATATCGAAAGGAATGTCAGAGCTAAGGACGGGCAGCAATGGGGCAGGCGAAACCGAGGCGGTCGAAACCGCAGGTTGCGGAGTTGGCGTCGGACCGCCCGGGGTTGCTTTTGTAGCTGAATCGCGCTCAGGACAACTCGTCAGGAGCGACACCGTAACCAGTGCACCTGCGAGAGCGGCCGACCTTATTTGAATAGGCTTTATGGGGGTTGTTCTTTTCGAAGCGGGGTTAGCTTTAACTGGGGAGAATCATTTGGGGGGCTCGGTCTCGAGAACGTCTCGCACGATCGGGTGGATGATCTCACCGTCGCTGGCGGGTTCCGTCTCCTTGGCTGCTTTAGCCGCTTCGGAGGGAGCCATTGCTCTCATTTGGAGCTCGGCTGCCGGAGTCATCGGAGCGATCTTTTTCGAAGGCGTCGGCTGTGGTGGCGCCGCGTAGATGCCGCCTAGTTTTGTGTAACCGGCGTCAAAATTCTGAAGGCTAATTGCCAGCTGAAGGCTGAAGTCCGACGACTTGGCTTTGGCGTCGAACGGCACCGCGCACTTCTCATTCTGGAACCACCGCATCCAATCTTTCGATCCTACCGGTGGCGGCTTGGCCGTGAAAAGGGGACTCATGGCGGAGAGCGCCGGGTATTCCGCAGTCAGGTGGCAGCTCATGCAAGAACTCTGCGGATTATCGACGGGACCGTTGAGACGCCCGTTCCAACCGAGATGGGTTGGGGGCAGCTCTTTCGGATTAGGATTGATCGCCGATTCCTTCAGGTTGGGATTGATCTTTGTCTCCGTCGGCGTCGGATTGGTATAAGAGCTGTCGGTTATCGTCGGGTCGTTGCCCCACATGATCCCGACTGGAACGAGATTTTCCCAACCCACCTTATTCGCGAGCTGGCCGTTGTATTGAAATGTCCCGAAGAACCAGCCGTCGGGCGCGCGGCGATCCTTTATGGCGATGTCCATTTGAATCAGGTTCACCGAGCGCACCGACCTGGCGAACTCCTGGTAGGTTTTCTGAATGTAGCCCATCCATTGCACCGGGTTGACCAGCGAGGGCACTTGCTCGCTCGGCACGTCAACGAAGAGCAACTTCGAGATCACGGTGCCTTCCAGGAAACCATTAGGCGTGGTCGTCGCACTGGCGTCCGGCGCGAAATGATTTTTCCACACCTGACCGATGGAGTAGCCACCGAAATCATTGAAAAAACCCACCGCATAGGTCTGGTAATTCTCCGTCGGTGTCGGCCGGCCCTGACCCGCCGCCAATTGGCCCGGCTGCACCGGCGCTTCCTTGGTCAACCCATGGACGCTTTCACGCCCGGTATCGCCGTAATGCTGCCACGGAATGTGATACCATTTCCGGACCTTGTTCTCCTGCACGCGCCAATCGATTTCGAGGTTGCCTTCAAAGCAATAATCTCGAACTGCCATCATGTAATCGTGCCAGGCGGCAAAGTCCGTATTGGTCACAGCCTTCGGCAACTTGGCGAAGAACGCCGGCAGCTTGCTCGGGTCCGGCTTCTTGGTCGGATAATCCTGGCTCAGGACGAAGTTCGGCGCCGGCGACGGCCCTGGAGGAGCTTGGAAGCCGTAGTCGGGGAACTTTTGCGGCGGAGCTGGAGGCGCCGCGCCTCCGATGCTGAGCAGTTGCAGAGTTCCGAACAGGACCAGGCCGCGGACAAGGGGAGTTTTCATTGGGGAAGGGATTGGATGCCCGAGTGTGTCCAACTACGAATCCGGCTGTAAAGCAGAAACTCTCACACGCCGTCAGTTCTCTGTCGGCTGCTAATCTAGGGACTTAAGACACGGCGACTTCGACCTGCAGAAGATGATTGATCATGTAAGTCCCGCGATCGCCGCCGCGCTCCGCGGCCTGTGTGGCGCCACGTGAATCGGTCGCCCGCGCCATGATCGTGATGCGACCGGCCGTCGCGGGAGTGCGCCATTCGTATTCCCAAAGCCGCCAGGCGTTCTTTACTGGATCGCCGAGAAGCTCGGCTTCCTTCCACGTTTCACCTGCATCGCAACTGAGTTCAACTCGCGTGATCTCGCCGGTCCCCGTCCACGCGGCGCCGTGAACGCGATAGACCGAGTTCGCCGCGACGGTCTCGCCATTTTCCGGCCGCGCAATTTCGGCTTTGGTTTGTTGTTCAGTGAGCGGCGCGAGCGTCGGAAGAACTCCGGAACGGTCCCAGTAACTGTAGTCGAGCGACTGATAAAAACCGTTGAACGGTTTGTCGGTCACGATGATTCGGCGCAGCCACTTCACTGAAGCCATCGCGTACCAGCCCGGCACGATCGCACGCAGCGGAAAGCCATGCGTCGCCGAAAGTTTCTCGCCGTTCATCTCGTAAGCGAGCAACACATCAGCGCGCCCTTTATTCAGCGGCAGACTGCGAGAGAACGAAATCTTGCCTGATGGCGTCGGCGTCTTATCCACCTGGCCTTCATCAGCGCCGTCCAGGATAACTTCGATCGCACCGGCTTTCGATTTCGCACGTTCGAGCACTGCCGCGAGCGGAACGCCTGTCCATGTCGCATTTCCCACCGCGCCCAAGCCCCATTGCACGCCCTTGGCTTTCGGCTCCAAAAAAATGCGATTGTTACCCGCGCACTCCAGAGTCGCGGGGATGGTGCGGGATTCCATCGTGCGCAGTTCGTCGTAGCTCAGTTCGAACGGTGCCTCGACTTCGCCTTCGATTCTCAATCGCCAGTCGCTCGCCGAAATTTCCGGAATTGGAAAATGGCAGCGGACATAGAACGATTCGTTAGGCGTGATGAAGCCATCGAGACCGGAGAACGGCATCTCGAGATTGAGCGGATCCTGTTCGCGAACGATCAGGTCGCTCATTTCTCGACTGGCAATTTCGCGGCTTTCCAGGCGTGGAAACTTCCGGGGAGATTACGGACGTCGGTGAACCCTTCCTGTTGAAGTAAACTCGCGGCGAGACTGGCGCGATAACCGGTCGCGCAATAAACGAGAACGGGGCGCTGCTTGTCGAGCTCGCCGGAACGCTTCGCGAGTTGCGGCAGAAAAATGTGGGTCGCGCCCGGGATCCGGCCGTTTTTCCATTCGGCAGGGCCGCGAACATCGAGAAGCTGAAGGCCGTTTCGCGACGCCTGCAATTCGTGGATCGTCATCTGCGGCAATTCGCGCAACGGATAACCGGCGTTCTGCCAGGCGCGCATGCCGCCGACGAGATAGCCCGCGAATTTCGTGTAGCCGGTGCGGACAAAAAGCTGCGCGACCTTTTCGACGTCGCCGTCGCTTTCGAGCACGAGCAGAATCGGCTTTTCCGGATCGAGAAGCCAGCCCGCCCAGATCGAGAGAATCGGCGAAGCAGCAATGTTGAGCGCGCCATCGATGTGGCCACCGCCGAACGCCAGCATCGTGCGGGTGTCGACAAGGGGATATTTTTTCTCCTCCATCATTCGCTTGAACTTCGCGGGCGCGAGCGCGGGAATGGCCGGCAAATTCCCGAGCACTTCGGGGCCGGCTGCGTTCACTTTTTTCATCCGCTTGTAGTAGGTCGGTTCGGGCGGCGGAGTAGCGAGAGCGTAATCGACAAAGTCCTGACGCTCGTTCTTTTGATAATAAGGATTGAAACGCTTCTCGTAGCCGATCGTGCTATCGAGACGCTCGCCAATGTCGGCGCCGCACGGAGAACCGCTGCCGTGCGATGGATAAATGATCACGCCATCGTGCAGTTTGGCGTAAAAACCCCAGACCGTGTCATAGAGCTGCGACGCGAGTTTATCAGCGTCGCGTCCGAGAAGATCGGGCCGGCCGGCGGAGCTGACGAACAGCGAATCGCCGGTGAACACGCCCCACGGGGTGTCGGCGTGATCTTCTTCGGCGGCCACATAGCTCACGTGTTCGGGAGTGTGTCCCGGGGTGTGGCGCGCGGTCAAAATCAGGGATCCAAATTTGAACTCGTCTCCATCCTTCACCGGTTCGCGATCGAAGCCGTATTCGGCGCCGCCCTCACTGCTGGCGTAGATTTTTGCCGTCCCGGTGCGGGCGGCCAGTTCGCGCGAACCGCTCACCAGGTCCGCATGAATGTGGGTTTCGAGAATATGAGTGATCGAGACGCCGTTTTTTCGCGCCAGCTCCAGATAAATTTCGACGTCGGGCCGCGGATCGATTACCGCCGCCATTCCTTCTTCGTCATCGCCGATTAAATAAGAAACCGCGGCGATCCCATCCGTTACGATTCGTTCGAAAATCAGAGACATAGGCTTTCGAGAGTTCGGTTCGCATCCCGAACCGGCGCCGCCTTTATACAACAAGATTTCCCGGGTGTCTGCTCGAAAAGCGCCAACAAACCCCGGCCTTTCCGTCCAATCCAAACTTTCGGGGCCCTGCAAATCTTGACGGCTTTAAGCCGTCAAGTTGGGTTGGCCGGCAATCGACGGATGGATCGAGGAAAAAAAAGGGCGTCCGACTTGGTCTTTTCGACGGCCGTGAGGCAATGCTGTTCTCACGGCGGCGCTTACGGAGTGGGTTTTCGCTTTCTGGAGTCGGCGCGTTTCGGCGCGGGCCGAGCGGCGGCCGCGGTTGTTTCGTGCACCGCCGTTTTCGCTGCTGGAACGAACGATTGACCGCGGTAATGCTGCGTCGTGATACCTAGAACGAAGGTGGCGAGGATGAAGCAGGCCGTCCGCTTTTCTTCCGGCGTGAGGACGAAGATCTGACGGCGCTGGTTTGACTTCGACCTCACTCAGCCCGCGGCCTCACATGCAGCGACCGATATTTGTGGCGAATGTTCGCGTCGTAGAACCGAGCCTTCGAACGCGCGCTGATCAACGCGTCATAAACATCCGGCGCGACGCCGAGATAACGATAAATGGCACCATTGCGGAATTCGATTTCGAGCGCGCGAAGCTTTTTGCTGTAACCGACCGCGGCGAGGGCGGACGATTGAACCGGCACGCGCCTGATGTGGGACACGATCCCGACGGGCTCGGCACGAAGCGTTATCGCGAAGAGGAAAATGCCCGCTAATGCAATGGGGGGAAACCGCCGCATGGCGCTTCTTGTAGCTCGCCGACGTGCCAGCGGTCGAGAAATTATTTGCCGAGCGGCGTCGTTACCTCGGTCCCGGCTGGCGGCGTAAATTCGAATGTCGAGGCGGGAATGGCGCCACGGGTTTCGTTCGAGTAGGTCGTAACGATCCGGTCGCCGTTCGGCTGAACCATCTCGGTGCGCACAACCTGCAAATCGTTGTTCATCCTGATCGTAAAAGTTTGAAGGAAACGTTTCATCGATGGGTTCCGGGGCAAGAGTTGCATTTGGTAGCCGTCGGCCTCCTTTGTCGCGGAGATATGGTAGGTCGCCTCGACGTTTTCGAGGTTCAGACTCGCGGTGATCGCGTTGATTCCGGCCTCGAGCGGCGAGTGTTTGCCTAACGAGTAGCGCTCGGCCGAGTTGAATTTCGGATAATAAATCCAGAGCTGCTGGCCATCGCTGATGGTGATGCTGGGCGAATTGCCTTTCGCTTCGCGGCGAAACTTGTTCGGACTCTGGAACCAAATCCGGCCGCTGCTAGCGATCGGTTTGTTCAACATCTTGACGCTTTTTTCTTCCTGGAAATCCGCCTGAAGCTGCGGTGCCGCCGCGCGCTTCTCGCGAATCCGGCCGAGGAGCGACTTCAGGTCGGCGGGAGAGAGCGGCTCGGCGCGGAGGAAGCGCGCGGGGAGTAAGAGCAAGAGTAAGAGAAAGACAAAAAGAAAGCGTTTATACATTTTCAGTCTCTTTGACGAACGGCTGCAAAGATTCTTCGCGCCAGGACTTCGGTTCAGCCGCAGCCGCCGCCGGTAAAGTGAAAAAGATCGTCGCGGCCAGACTCCAAAACAAGCCCAGAGCACAGGCGTAACCGAGACCGGCCAGGGTTGGGTTGTTTGCCGCGCCGAGGGAACCGAATCCGCAGATCGCGGTGAGACCGGCGAGGATCACCGGCTTCACCACTCCCGCGACATCGTGGTCCAGCTGTCGCGCTTTTTGCCAGACGAGCAACACGTAGATGCCGTAATCGACGCCGATCGCCAGGACGAGACGGAACGCGAGCACGTTCAACAAATTGAGCGGGATTTGGAGAAGTTTCATCGAAGCGATCATCGCGCAGACCGCCATCGCCAGGGTTGCGACCTGGATGAGCCAGAGTCGCCAGTCGCGATAAAGCAACGCGAGCAACGTCGCGTCGAAAAGCGCCATCAAACCACTGATCAAAATCAACTGGCGATGCGACCACGGGACGAGGTCGGTGAGGGTGAAGCTCCAACCCGATAGCACGATCGGGACTCCCGGGACCGGCAGTTCGCGGCGCAACATTTCTTTTTGTTCCTGGGTCTCCACCGGTTCGTTCGTGGTGACAAAGCCGGTAGTGAGCACTGGATCGTGCGCGAAATAGCGATCGATCAGGAACCACCAGCCGGAAGTTTGCGGCAGCACTTCGCGCCAGTCAGGCAAACGCGTTGATGGATCGGCCGCCGCCTTCAGTTCCTCGAGAAGCTTGAAACCGGAGGCGAAAGTTTCCGGACTGAATCCCTCCGCGGCCAGCGCGGTCTCGAGAGCCTGTCGCGTCGCGGCGAAATCGATCGCGGCTAGTTTCTGGCGATTCACCTCCAGC
Source organism: Chthoniobacterales bacterium (assembly GCA_035644055.1). Lineage (GTDB taxonomy): Bacteria > Verrucomicrobiota > Verrucomicrobiia > Chthoniobacterales > UBA10450 > AV80. The sequence continues at coordinate 17,237 of DASQPH010000114.1, read as the reverse complement.
CGCCGCGGCGAAAGAGCGAGTGCGGCCGGCGTGGAAAAACTTTTTATTTTGCCTGCGGCTTGAACTTCGCGCCAGTGCGGTTCGACTTTCTGCCAGTAATCGTGAAGCTGCTGGGCGTTCTCCGCTTTCACCATGCCGATGACCGGTTCCCAGCGCGCCGGCATTTTTTCCATGATCGTCTTGAGCGCATAACCGGCGTCGCTGCGCCTCGGTTCCATCGAATGAGTGCTGGCATCGAAGATCAACGGCGGCTTTGGCACGAGCGCGACGGCGCTCAGCAATAAAAGGAGCGGCACCGAAATCCAGAGCATTCGCCCGGGGTGCAGCACGGCCCAGCGAACGTAGCGTTTCACCAGCGTAAACATCCAATCGTGGCCGGGCGCGGGAGTTTTGCGCGGCAGAAAAAGAAAGAACACGGTCAGCATGAAAATCCCGGCGAGCGCAATCCCGAGCGCGATCAGGACGCCGAGTTGCGTGAAACCGCGCGAGCCGGCGAGCATCAATGCGAGAAAACCGACAGCAGTGGTGAGCGCGCCGAAGAAGATCGCTTTGCCGAGTCCTTGCACGGCCTCTCCCACTGCGGCCGGATGATCCTCGCCGTCATCGCGCGCCTGTTGATAGCGGCCGAAAACAAGAATCGCGAAATCGACGCCGAGTCCGATGAGGATCGCGCAAAAACCGACGGTCACCATGTTGAGCTCGCCAAAAATCAGGAGCCCGGCGGCCAGCGCGACGAGGCAACAGAGAAGGAGCGAGATCCCCATCCCGAGCAACGGCAGCCAGCGGCGAAAACCCGCGTAGAAAACTCCGCTCACCAGAAGGATTGAACCCAGCAGCGTGATGACAATGTCGTGCCGCATGCTGAGCGAAATCTCGGCGACGTAAGCCGAGCGTCCCGTCACGAGGATCTGGAGCGGACCGCCATCCCAGCCTTCGTGCGCACTCTGCTGAAATGCTTTCACTTCACGCATCAACTTCTGGCAATCGAACGCGCCGATGCCGGGCTGGTTTGTGACCGTCAGAAAAACGCGCATCGTCCGGTCCGGTGAAGTGAGCGGCTGATCTTCCTCGATCGACGCGTTGCCCGCGAACGGTTTCAATGCCGGCGCAACCATGCCGAGCGGATCGAGCCCCAGCTCGATCTGCGGCCGAGGCGAGCCCGCTTCGATTTCTTCGTGCAAACGATGCAGGCGCTCCTGGATCTTCGGCGGTTGCAGGAGCGTCAGAGTTTCGTCAAATGCCGCCGGATCGAGATTCAGGAGGAGCGGCACCGCGATCGATTGCAAATCGTGGACGCCTTCGGCTGTTTCCATCGGCACGCCTGCGAGAACGCGCCGGCACCACGGTTGATTGCGCAGACGTTCGGCGAATTGCGGCGCGAATTCTTCCAGCTTATCGGCGTCGGCAGGTTGGCAGACGAGCGCAAAAGTCAGGTCGCGCACCTGCGCGAAATCGCGGTTGTAAACTTTCAGTCCCTCGACCGATTCGAAACCGCCCGGCAACAGATTCAAAACTTCCGTATCCAATTTCATCCGCAGAATCAGGACCGCGATCGAAGCGGCGCTGATCAGCGCGACGGCCGCCCAGACCAGGCCGCGTCGTCGCGTGACGAGTTGAGCGATCGTGGAATGAATGGCCATTGGAAATTTGCGAACCGCGGCGACGGCCGCGTTTCAAGTCAAAAGCGGAACGTGAACTTTTCGCCGCGGTAGGAATGAGTCAGCGATGTTTTGTCCCCGAGCGCCATCAGTTTTTCGCGCAATTCCAGCCAGCCGCGCAAATGCGCCGGCGCATGGGCGGTGCTTCCGGACCAGCCGACGCCGACGAGCGGGCCTCGCACATTGAAGTTCGTCGCGTCCTGCCGAATCTCGACGAGCGTTACGCCCGGCCCCTTCGTAAACGTCAGCTCGAAGTCGCCCGCTTTGGAAAAACGGACGAGCACTTCGCCGATCAAGGTCGTCCGTTTGCCGTGATACAAAAGCTGGCCGTTGCGCGCCTGCCAGTCCGGCGATGGCCCGATGAATTGATGAATGGTGCTGCAGCTCGAGAACATCCCGGCCAGGATGAGCAGCACGACGAACCGAAGACTCGTCACGAAACTGCCTCCAGTGCTTCCGCCGTCTCCTGCGCGTCTTCCTTTTTCGGCACCAGCGTCCGCCGCGGACAGAGCGGAATCCAGCGTTGCAGCCTAACGAGTAGATAGAAAATCCACATCCGCCATTTGATCGCGAAGCTGTCGCCGATGTTGCCGCCGAGGACCGCGTTCACCGCCGGCGGAATTTGAAACAGATCCTGCGGATGGAGGAAGACCTCGATGAATTCCTTCGAATACCACGCGTCGACGAAGCGGAGATAAACGTCCATCGCCTTGTTGATGTTGCGCGCGTAACGCGCAAACAATCGCCGGCGTTTTGCCGGACGATCGAGCACTACGTGCAATGCGTCGGCCGCTTGTTCGCCGGCGAGGACGGCCAGGAAAACGCCACTGCTAAAGACCGGATCAATGAACCCGGCGGCGTCGCCGGCCAGCATCCAGCGATCGCCGGTCAGCTGCGTGCTGCGATAGGAAAAATCGGCGGCGGTGCGGACGGGTGTCACGCGTTCGGCGTGGCGCATTTGCTGCATGAGCAGCGGCTGATCCTCGATAGCTTGCTGGAGGAAATCCTCGGCGCTCAGCCCGGACTTCTTGAAAACTGCGCCATCGAGCACGACGCCAATGCTCGTGCGCGTGGCGGTGAGCGGAATCACCCAGAACCAACGATCGATCGCCCGCACCATCCGGGTCAGGGTTCCATCGCGACCTTCGGCGCGGCTCATTCCATCGTAATGCGCGAAGATGGAAACTTTCTGGAGATGCTCGTAGTTCTTCTTCAGTTTGAACTTCGCGCTAAGAATCGAATTTCGTCCGCCGGCGTCGATCACGTAGCGCGCCTGGATTCGTTCGGAAACGCCATTCTGCCGTCGCGAAATCGCAAGGGTGGCGCCGTCGTCCGAAAAATCGACGTCATCGACACTCGTTTCTTCGCGAACTTCCGCGCCGCTCTCCGCGGCATGATCGAGCAGGACCTTGTCGAAGTCGGCACGCGTGACTTGATACGAGCGGTCGGTTTGCGAACGAAAGCCGTCCTCGAAATAAAATTTCACGCCGTCGTCGCCGCAGGCGCCGTACATTTCGCCGCCGAATTTTTCCATGAACCCGGCCCGGGCGAATTTCTCGTGGAGGCCGAGGCGGGTGAAAGCCTGCATGCTGAAGGGGAGGAGGGATTCGCCAATGTGGAAGCGCGGAAACTTGTCGCGCTCGAGCACGATCACGCGGCGTCCGGCGCGCGCGAGAAGGGCGGCTGCCACGCTGCCGGCTGGTCCGCCGCCGATAATCGCTACGTCAAAAGGGTCGCCGCTCATTCGGTGCAACGTAGCAAAGTTCGCGGCGAAGCAAAGCTTGGTGGATCGCGCGCTCCGTCGCGCGATGTCTTATTGTAGCTTCGCCGCCATTTTGCTGGCATCGAGCGCGGAGCGCCCGATCCACCTACTGCACGATGGGTAAACGAAACTTCGCCCGGGCAGCTTCGTATTCCTGCTGCGGCATCTGGACGAGAACCGGCCGAGCCGCGGGATTCAGCCAGCGCAACAGATTCACCAGATCTGGTTCCGGCATCGCCGTGCAACCAGCGGTTGCCGACCGGGAATCCTTCCAGATGTGCAGGAAGATACAGGAACCGGCGCCGGGCGTGGCGCGGGAATTATGCGCGACGACCACGCCCCATTTGTAGAGATTGTCGGCCCGCAACATCTGTTCGGAGCTGTGCCAATCGATTTTCGCCACCTTCGCACGATCGACCAGCCGGTTGTAATAGCGGGAGCGCGGATCGTCGATTCCTTCGGTCTGCGCGGTGAGCGGAACATACGAGAGCTTGATCCAACGCGCCGCCGATTTTGGCGCATAGCCGAACGCCGGACCGAGCCGGAAAATTCCAGCCGGCGCTTTGTTGTCGCCTTCGACTTTGCGAATCGCCGCGTTGAAATCCGCGAGGCCCCGTCCCCAGGCGAGGCCTTTCTTTCCCAACACAACCGGAATCGCAGGTCCATGCCTTTGCCACCCACTTCGCGAATCTTTCCGCTCAAAGGCGCGCAACACGCCGGTCTTCGCATTCCAGTCGCGCGAAACCACGATCAGGCATTGGCGCGTTCGCTGCAGCGGATCGGTGGCGGCCATCATCGCCGGCGACGATAAGACAAATAAGACCAGCGTGACCAATCGCATCATCTTCATGTAAGCATCCGGGGCGCGGTTGCCAACTCGCAGGTCAGCGGGCTAAGCTCGCGCCCGATGCCGTACGACGCGTTCATTAGTTATTGCTCCGAGGACAAGAAGATCGCGGACGCAGTCTGCGGCACCCTCGAGTCCAACAAGATCCGGTGCTGGATCGCGCCGCGCGACGTCGGGCCGGGCCGGACGTGGGGTTCGGCCATCATCGAAGCGATTGGCGAAAGCGCGGTGATGGTGGTGATTTTTTCCCAGCACTCGAACGGCTCTCCGCAAGTAATGCGTGAGATCGAGCGGGCGGTGAACAAAGGCGTGGCCATCATTCCGTTTCGGGTCGAGAACGTCATGCCGTCGAAGGACCTCGAATATTTCATCAGCAGCTGTCATTGGCTCGATGCCATGAATCCGCCGCTGGAAAAACACATCGGCGAATTGGCGGACGCGATCCTGGCATTGCAACGGAGGGCGCCAGCCGCGCCCGCGATCCCCGAGAGAGAAAAAGAAAAGCCGCGGAAATCCTGGATGCTTTGGGCGGCCATTGGATTGGCAGCGATTGCCGCGCTCACTGCCGGGGCCTGGTTTTTCAGGAGCAAAGGAACGTCGGGGCCGATGGTAACGATCGAACATCCAGCCGATGGCGCGTCCATCGTCGGCCCGCTTCTTCTCTCGTGGAAGGCCAAAGATTTGCCGCATGAAAATTTGTCCTTCGAAGTGTCTCTTTCGCCCGAAGGAAAGCCGCCGGTCATTCAACGCACCGCCCGCAACTCGATCGTGCCGCAGGGGATTGAAGGAAAGGTGCGCTGGAAAATTCGGCCGCTTTGGCAGACACCCGGACAAAAGGAAAAGGCCGGGCCGTGGAACCTGGAGCAGACCTTTACCTATTATCCGAGTGCGTTGAATCGAATCATCGCGACGCGAAACATTCACGTCGGCACCGCGGAGCCCGACGGATTTTTCGTGCGGCTGGAAGGCGCCGAGCTGACAGGTTACGAGATCGACTTACTCCGCGACCTGGGCGCACGCATTTTGGCCGCTCACGGCATCAACGCGAAACCGACCATCACCTACACCCGCCGGGTTTGGGGTGAAGGATTTTTTCGTCTGCTCGAGCGCGACGGCGCGGTCGACGTGATTGCATCCGCAATTTCGATAACGCCGGAGCGCGAGAAGACCTACGCCATTTCTTTCACCGACCCAACCCTGCAATATCCGCAGACGATGGTCGCCAAACCGGGCGTGAAGCCATTCGTCGATGGAAAACTTGTGCTGAATCGCGTGGCGGCGGCGGAGAAAACGACGAACGAAACTTTCGCGCGCAAACTGCTTGGGGACGCCGCCGCGGAGCGCTTCGTCCCGTACGGAGGCAGTGGCGCCTACGATCGAATGCTGGCGGACCTGGTGGCGGAGAGAATTGATGGTGTGCTCGTCGACAAACCCTACGCGCTCCAAAAGACCGCCGAGCTGAAACAATCCATCGGCGCCGAGCTGGCTTTGACGGACATCACGCCGGAGATTGTCCCGGGCGTCGGCTTGGAAAAAATGGGATTCGCCGTGCGGAAATCAGATGGGAAGCTGTTGCAGGAATTGAACAAGCAACTCGCCGTCACCGCATCGGCGCGCGACGGCGTTCTCAGTAAATCCATTCCCGGTTGGCAACAGTGAAAATCATCGATCGTTACATCAGCCGGCAGCTCATCGTGAGCCTGATCTTTGCGATCGTCGTTCTGAGTTTCGTGCTCGTGATCGGCAACATCTTTCGCAAACTCCTCCCGCTCCTCGTCAATCACGATCTGCCCGTCGATTACCTCATCGGCTTCGTCGCTTATGTCCTGCCGTTCTCGCTCATCTTCACGATCCCCTGGGGATTGCTCACCGCTGTCCTCCTCGTTTTCGGCCGGCTCTCCGCGGATAATGAGCTGACGGCCCTGCGTTCCAACGGCGTCAGCATCGTGCGCATTTGCATTCCGCTGGTCGTGATCGCACTTCTCTGCACTGGCGCATCGCTCTGGCTCAACGTTCAGGTGGCGCCTGCCGCCCAGGAGGAAATGCGCAGCACTGTTTTCAATCTCGCCACGCGCAATCCGATGGCGCTCTTCGGCAGCGACCAGGTGATCGATCAATTTCCCGGCCGCAAAATTTACGTCGGCAAGAAAGAAGGGAACAAACTGGAAAACATTCTCGTGTTCGAGACGAACGAAGAATCGATGCCGATGAAAGTGACCCACGCGCGCGAAGGCAGCCTCGAAGCCGACCTGCCGAACCGCCGGATCCTGATGCACCTTTATAATGCGCGTTACTCGCAGCGCGACGAAGTCGATCCCTTTGATCTGCGACGGATGCGCGACGGGATCAGCGTGGAGGAAGGAACTCTGCCGATCAGTCTCGAGGATCTCTACGAAAAGGAAAAGCGCCGGGCCAGCCGTTCGATGCTTTCGCTCGAGCAGCTCCTCGATCAACTCAAGAACGACGATCCGAAAATGCGGAGCTCAAGCCGGACGGAGATCAACAAGCGCTTTTCGTTTCCGATCGCGTGTCTCGTTTTCGCGCTGGTAGGTGTGCCGCTCGGTATCACCGCGCATCGCCGCGAAACTTCTTTCGGGTTCGGCGCGAGCCTGGTAATCGGCGTCTTTTATTTCCTGTTCATCATCATCGCCGACACCCTTCGTGCGAACGCGAAGTTGCACCCCGAGCTGCTCGTCTGGCTCCCGAACGTTTTGTTCCTTGGCCTGGGCTGGTGGCTCTTTCGACGATTGAGCCGGCAGTAACTACAACTTCGTCGCCTCTGGCATCTCGTCGGAGATGATGAAGAATTTCTTCAGCCTGGCGGCGCCGAAATTTGTCGTCAGCGCGACGTCGGCGGCGTCGCGGCCGCGGGCCATGACGATCCTGCCGATGCGGGCAACGTTGTGGCGGGCATCGAAGGTGCACCAGCGGCCGCCGAGGTAAACTTCATACCAGCCGCTGAAATCCATCGGCAACACGAGCGGCACGCCGATGTCGCCCATGTAACCGGTGACGTACCGCGCGGGAATGTTCATGCACCGGCAGAAAGCGACGGCGAGCTGGCTGAAATCGCGGCAGACGCCGCGCGGGTCGTTGTAAACGTCGAACGCGGATTTGGTGTGGTCGGCGAACTGATAGCCAAACGTAATGTGATGGTGGACCCAGGTGCAGATCGCCTGGGCGCGCGGCCATCCAGGCGTGGTGTTGCCGAAGAGCTGCCACGCGATGTCGGAGAGCTTGTCGACTTCGCAGTAGCGGCTGGCCAGGAGGAACGGTAACGTGTCGTTAGGCAAATTCTCGATCGCGTCCTGAATCGCATCCGGCTCTTGTTCGTCGGGCTTTCCGGAATCTTCGATAAACGTCTCCAGAGTGAAACGAATGTCGCCGGCTGGCGCAAGGAGGCGCGCGCAACGGTTCCCGTAAAGATCAGTGAAATCGGTGAGGGGAATGTGGGGCTCGACCGCGATCTTTTCCTCGGCGCGCAAGTCTGCCTGGCGCGACGGATGAACGTAAAGCATCAGGATCATCGGCGTGGGCGCCGTCAGCTCGAATTGAATGTCGAAACCGATCTTGACGATCATAGGTGACCACTCTAGGCGGCTGAACCGAACTCCGCATTAACAGATAGCTTTTCGCCGACTGCGATCCGGACGTCACGAAGACGCACTTCGCCGAGCGGGAGCGACAGAAGCGAGAACTCGCGGCCGTCGAGTTTCTGCAAATGCGGCTTCAGAATGCCGCAGGCGACGCTGGCGATGGCGCCGTCGCCGGTGCAATCGAGGCCGGAGATCCGGGCGTTGAGTTGTTCGTCGAGGTCGAGCTGTCCGGTGATGCGGAGCGACGCGCTGACGAATAATTTTTTCGCGCGCAAACGAACTTCGGCGGCAAGCGATCGAGAACTGCGAGAGCGAAGCGAGAGCTGAACGCTTTCGATGTTCACTCCGTGCCGGCCCGCCTCGGCTTTGGCGACTTGGGCTATGAGCGTTTCGAGATCGGAGACGGCCGCGGCAATTTCCACGCGACCATTCGCGGCGTTGTGGAGGAGCAGGAGCAGATGTCCGCTGCGATCGATCGCGCGATGCAGGTCGACCCCTTGCGCGACCAGTTGGAAATCGACCAAAGCGGGGCCGACGGAAAGAGGTGACGCGTTGACGCGGAAGGAGTCGATCGTGAGAGCAGGCTCGGGCGAACTGGCGACTGACGGCATTGCAGGTGGCCGCTCCGGAAGCACTGCGCCATCGAGGGAAACGACCAGGGATTCGAGGTGCGGATAGGATTTTGCATGGATCTCGACCGGGTCGCGACTGAGTCCGAAAAGGCCACGCAGGCTTTCGTTCAACCGCCGGGCAAGCTCGGTCGCGCTGGCTGGAAACGTGTCGGTATTGAGCGGAAACATCGGGAAAACGCTCAACGTCCAACGCCCAACGTCCAACGTCCAATTAAAGAAGCCCCGTTGCGACCCTTTGTGTCCTCTGTGTGCGCTCCCAGAAAAGAAGTTGCAAACACAGGGGGACTGGCTACGTTCCGCGTTCCTTTATGGCGAAAATGTCCTGGATCAATCGCAACGAACGCAAGCGCGCGACCGTGAAGAAATACGCGGCGCTCCGTGCTGAGCTCAAAGCGAAGAAAGATTATATGGGCCTGTCGCAACTCCCGCGCGATGCCAGCCCCACCCGGGTGGTCAATCGTTGCGAAGTCAGCGGCCGCCGCCGTGCTTTTATTCGCCGGTTCAAGATTTCGCGCCTGACCTTTCGAGAACTCGCCTCGGGCGGATTCATCCCGGGTGTGACGAAGTCGAGCTGGTAGGACACCGGCTCGCGGTCTCTCGGGTGTGCAGCGCGCATCCGTTCAATGAACTTTTTGTTTTCTCCTTTTCTCGCGGCCGCGCCGTTGGCCGAAGCAATCGCCGATCATTGGGATCCGCCCCTGGCTCTACTCGGCGAGATTGCGGTCATCGTCGGACTCGTCGTTCTGAACGCATTTTTCGTCGCGTGCGAATTCGCGATCGTGAAGGTGCGCGGCAGCCAGCTCGACGCGCTCGAAGACGAGGGCAACACGAAGGCGGCCTTTGCCAAGCACGTCCGCGCTCATCTTGACGCCTATCTTTCCGCCACGCAGCTCGGCGTCACTCTGGCCAGCCTGGCCCTGGGCTGGATCGGTGAAGAATTCCTGACGCGCATTCTGCAACCGGCGTTTGCGATCGTGGGCGTGCATTCGCATACGCTCGTCTCGACGATTTCAATCACGCTCGCGTTTATCGGGATCACGTTTCTCCACATCGTCTTTGGCGAGCTGGCGCCGAAATATATCGCGATTGGGAATCCGCTTTCGGTCTCGCTCGCCCTGGCCCGGCCGCTCGGCGGTTTCTACATCCTGTTTAAGCCGGCGATCTGGATCCTGAACAAGTCTTCGAACTTTTTGCTGAACAAGTTGTTGCGCATTAAACCGGTTGCGGGCTCGGAGTTGGCACACAGCGAGGAAGAGTTACGCCTCATTCTCGACGAGAGCGAAAAGTCCGATGAAGTATCGGAGCTCGGCCGGGATCTGCTCGTGAACGCGCTCGACCTGCGGCAGCGCGTCGTCCGCGACATCATGACGCCGCGGGGTGAAGTCGTGTTTCTCGATCTCGAGGAAAGCTTCGAGGTCAACGTCAAGCGCGCGATCGAATCGCGCCACACTCGCTTTCCTCTTTGCCGCGGTCATCTCGATAACGCGGTCGGCCTCATTCATATCAAAGAACTGATGCCGATGATGCGCGATCCGGATCCGGACCTGATGCGGATCAAGCGCGAAATGATCCCGGTTCCCGAAATGATGTCGCTGGAGAAATTGCTCAATCTTTTCCTGACAAAGCACGCGCATCTCGCGCTGGTGGTGGACGAATACGGCGGGACTGTCGGCATGGTCACGCTCGAGAACGTCCTCGAGGAAATCGTGGGCGATATTCAGGACGAGTTCGATACCGAGAAAGCCGAGTTCCGGAAAATCAACGAGGAGGAATTCACGGTGGTTGGTTCGCTCGGGTTATACGAGCTGCGGGACCTGGCCGGATTGGAATTGGAGAGTGCCGATGTCAGCACGATCGGCGGTTACGTCACGCATTTGCTCGGGCATTTGCCGAAGCAAGGCGAACAGGTGCGAATCGGAGATTATGCCGTGACAATTTCGCAAACGGACGGACGCCGCGTGGGCCTGTTACATTTCCGAAAGGAAAAACCGGAAGCGGCCGATTCGCCGGAACCGGTCCTCGAACGCTAATCGTTTTCCGCTTCGAGCTGCGAGATCGCGGCTTGGAGACGATCGATGCTGACCGGTTTCGTGAGATGATCGGCGAAACCGGCTTCGTAACTGCGCTCAATGTCTTCGTCCATCCCGAATCCGCTCAAGGCCAGCGCCTTGATGTTGCGCTTGGCGCGGATCCGTCGCAACAGCTCGAGCCCCGTTCCGTCGGGCAGGCCAATGTCACTGAGCAAAATATCGAAGGGTTGTTCCTCGGAAATTCGAAGCGCGTCCGTCATGTTCTCAGCGGAGAGCACTTCGTAGCCGAGACGCGTTAAGAGCATCTTCATCGAGCGCAACGTATCGTCATGATCTTCGACAACGAGGATGCAGCGCTTGCCCTGTTCCGCGGCCTGGCTGCCGGTAACTTCAACCTGCTTCGGAGCTTTCTGTTTTCGCGCGGCGAAAAATCCCGGCCAAATTGCGGGAACATCGGCCGAAGCAAACACGTCGTAAGTCGATTCCATCTTGTCTGCGAAAATCTGACGAACCCGGCATAGTAGATAGACTGATGCGGTCTGGTCAACCCGAGTATGACTAGCTCGCAATTTTTTTGAGAATGGAAGTTACGGTCGAAACCGAAATCGTTTGTCCGCACTGCGGCGAATCGTTCCCGCTCCAGATCGACACTTCGCAGCGGGAGCAATCGCTGATCGAAGATTGCACGGTGTGTTGCCGGCCGATTGCGCTGACGATCCGGTGTCGGCCGGGAGAAATCGAAAGCGTCCTAGAAGACGAAGGATGACAGCTCGCTTTCAAGACGGCGCTGACGGTCCCGGCGAACCCGATGCTTTGCCGCCAGTGCGCGATCGTGCCGAATCAGTTTCGGTTTGGGCAACGGCGCAGGATTGGCGCCGAGCCTCCCCAGAACGTAGAGCGCGGCGCCGCGCAACGATGCTTCGGCTTGCGCGGAAACGCCGATGTCTCGACCAAGCGCATCGGCTAAAAGCGGAAGTGACGCTTTCGAATGCAGGATGCCGCCGGAGACGATGATCTGGTTCGCGCGTCCGCTTTTTTGTTCGAGCAATTCCAGAATGTCCGCGAGCCGGTAAAACGTCGCGCAGGTCGCGGCGCGGAAAATTGCGGCGGCGTCAGTTGATTGCGTCAGGCCGAGGATCATTCCGCGCAAATTCTCCGGCCACGTTGGCGCGCGTTCGCTCACCCAAAACGGAAGGATGGTCAGAACGTCATTCGCGGCCGCGCTGCGGGAGAGGGCTTTCGCTTCCGTCATGCGCAGACACAAATGGCGCAGACACCATTCGCGCAAGTTCCCCGCATTACTCACTGCGCCGCCAATAACGAATCGCTCGCGATCGACGACATACCGGAACAGACCGAACGGGATGTTTTTTTCGCTCCGGTCCAGCGTTCGCGCCGCCGCGCTTGTGCCGATGTTGATCGCGATCAGGCCGGCGGTGTCCGCGCCGGAGCCGAGATTGCCGGCGGCTCCATCGCCGATCGCGTTGAAAATCAAAGCGTCTCGCAATTCACGAGAGCTTTGATTGGGAGTTTCGCCGATAACGTCGAGCTGCTTTGGATTGACCCCGCACCCTTCGCACAGTTCTTCGTGCCAGGTTTTTGTTCTCAAATCGTAAAGGCCGGTCGCGCTCGCCATCGAATGGCTGGTCGCAGCTCCGCCGAAAATTTCCGCGAAAATCCAATCGGCGGGTGAAACCCATCGATGGACGTTGCGGAACAAGGCGCGATCCGTTCGGCGCAACCAGCGCAGCTTCGCCGGCCAATAGGAACCACGCAGCATACAGCCGGTTTCAGCGTGGATTTTTCGTTCGTCGAATTCTTCGCGCAGCCGCGCGGCATCCGCCCCAGATCGTGCATCAGCCCATGTGAAAATCGGCGTGAGCGGTCGCGCTTTTCGATCAAGTCCGAGGAGCCCGTGCCAGAACGCGCTGCCACCGACAGCAACAATCCCCTTCTTCGCAGGCGGACTCCGCAACGTTTCCCGAAGGCATGCTCGAACGGCACGTTGTAACGCGATGGGCGAAAGCTCGGCGCCGCCGTCGGCAGTGTATCGCAACGAGTATTCGCACCGCGCGGCGGTTTCAGGAACGACGCGACTTCGCTGATTGAAAAGGGCGGTGCGGCTCGAGGAGCTGCCGATATCGATGGCGAGGACGCGCACGTCAGCGCAGCTGCGCCAATAACGCCGGACGCCTTTTCAGTTGCGCGGTCAGCGCTTCGATCGCGCGCAGGGTGGGGGGGCTGATGTGGTGTTCCATTCCTTCGACGTCGTGGTGAATGACCTGCTTATCCAGGCGGAGCAACGTCAGAAAATCGGTGAGGAGTTGGTGCCGTCGAGTGATGTTGCGAGCGAGAGCTTCACCCGCGGAAGTCAGGACCAGGCCACGATATTTTTCGTATTTGAGGAGGCCGTCGGCATCGAGGCGCTGGACCATATTAGTCACGCTGGCCTGGGAAATCTTCAGGCCCGTCGCGATATCGACGACGCGCGCGTAACCCTTGGAATCGATCAGCTCGAGGATGCGCTCGAGGTAATCCTCGACCGCGGAAGAGTTGCGTTTGGAATTTTTCCTGGCGGCGGGCACGGCAGGGCAAGATTAACGGCCTTTCGGGGCAGGTCAAAATAAAAGTATTTGGACGTTGACAAATATTTAGTTAACGGCAGATAAGTTAGCCGTGGCTAATATTGGCGAAACAGAGATGTCACATTCCACGGTCGGGTGGCGAACTGCGCCGCGGCTTCCCAGCCTTTCGGAAGTTCATCGCAGCCTCGTCGTTCCGCCCACCGCGAGCTTCTTCCGGAAGCTGCTCGCCTTCGCCGGTCCGGGATTTCTCGTCGCCGTCGGCTACATGGACCCGGGGAATTGGGCCACGGACCTGGCGGGCGGCTCGAAATACAATTACTCACTCCTTTCCGTCATCATGCTGTCGAACCTGATGGCGATCCTCCTCCAAATGCTCTCGCTCAAGCTCGGTATCGCCACCGGCCGCGACCTGGCCCAGGCTTGCCGCGATCATTTCAGCAGGCCGGTCTCGTTCTTTCTCTGGGTGATCTGCGAAATCGCGATCGCCGCCTGCGATCTCGCAGAAGTGATCGGCTCGGCCATTGCGCTCAACCTGCTCTTCGGCCTGCCGCTACTGGCCGGTGTCTGCATCACGTCGCTGGATGTTTTGTTCGTTCTGTTTCTTCAGAACAAAGGCTTTCGTTACATCGAAGCGCTCGTCATCACGCTCATCTTTATCATCGGCGGCTGTTTCGCGTGGGAGATCGTCGCGTCCCGGCCGGACATGCTGGGGATTGCCAAAGGTTTCGTGCCGTCCCCGCGAATCGTGGCCGATCCGGGCATGCTTTACATCGCGATCGGCATCCTCGGCGCGACGGTCATGCCCCATAATCTCTACCTCCATTCCTCAATCGTGCAGACGCGCCGGTACGAATTGAACTCCGCCGGAAAACGCGAGGCGATCAAGTTCGCCACGATCGATTCTACGGTCGCGCTCATGTTCGCGCTCTTTATTAACGCCGCGATTCTGATCGTCGCCGCGGCGACCTTCTACACTCGCGGTCGCAATGACGTCGCTGAAATCCAGGACGCTTATAAACTGCTGACGCCGCTCCTCGGCGTGACCGGCGCGAGCGCGCTTTTCGCCATCGCTCTCCTCGCTTCCGGTCAAAACTCCACGCTCACCGGCACGCTTGCCGGTCAGATCGTGATGGAAGGATTCTTAAATATTCGGCTGCGTCCGTGGCTGCGCCGGTTGATCACGCGGATTATTGCGATAATCCCGGCGGTGTTTGTCACGATCATCTCCGGCGAAAAAGGCACGACCAACCTGCTCGTGCTCAGCCAGGTGATCCTGAGCTTGCAACTGAGCTTCGCTGTTTTTCCACTGGTGATGTTCACGAGCGACAAGCTCAAGATGGGCGAGTTCGTAAACGGTCCGCTCGTGAAATGGCTCTCGTGGATTGTGGCCGGCGTCATAGCGTTGCTAAATGCCTGGCTGCTGATGCAAACTTTCCGCGGCTGGTTCAGCGCCTGATCCGACGATGTACAACACCATCCTCGTCCCTGTTGAGAATCGCGAGACCGACCAGACGATCCTGCGTCACATCCGGTCGCTGGCGAAATTGACAAATGCAAAGCTGACCCTGGTGCACGTGGCCGACGGCTGGGCGGCGCGGAACTACGAGCGTCTCAAGCTCCAGGAAAGCGAGGAGATGAAACAGGACCGCGAATATTTGGCGGCGCTCTCCGAGGAATTGCGCTCCGAAGGTTACGAAGTCAACGCCGTCCTCGCGATGGGCGATCCCGCGACCGAGATCATCAAGCTCGCGCACGAAGAGCCGATCGATTTAATCGCGATGACCACGCATGGACACCGGCTCGTGGGCGACCTCCTCCACGGCAGCACCGCGGACAAGGTGCGGCATCAGGTGGATGTGCCGGTGTTATTGTTGAAGGTCCAAAAATGAGGCGCGCCTCGTGCGCCATGGCTTTCCTCGGCCTGTTTCAGGTCGACAGCTTCGCGGAAGAACGCGCGGACAAGAGCGGCTACAACTTGTGGCGCCCGGTGCCGGACTCCTTGCTGCGCGAGATGGCGACGGATCGGCCGGACAAAACGGAAAGCGCTTTCACCGTCGATGCCGGCCATTACCAGATCGAGATGGATGTTCTTAGCTACACGCACGACCGATCGGACCGTGAGACGACGAAATCTCTCTCGGCGGCTGCGACAAATTTCAAAGTCGGCGTCTTAAACAACGTCGACTTCCAGCTCGTGGTCGAGACCTACAACCTTCAGAAGACGAAGGATCGCGTCACTGGCGAGAGGACGCGGGCGTCCGGATTCGGGGACGTAACCTTTCGTTCCAAGATCAATATCTGGGGCAACGATGGCGGGCCGACCGCCTTGAGTGTCATGCCGTTTGTGAAAGCCCCCACGAGTCGGGATGACCTTGGCAACGGCGCCGTCGAAGGCGGCGTGATTTTTCCCTTCGCCATGGACCTGCCCTGCGAATGGGGATTGGGCGCGCAGATGGAGGTCGACCGTCTCCGGGACTCGACCAGTTCCGATTACCATCAGGAATTCGCGAGCACGATCACCGTCAGCCACGATATCGCGGGCAAGCTTGGCGGTTACGTGGAGCTCTTCAGTAACCTCTCCAATGAAAATGATGCGGACTGGATCGCGACATTCGACTTCGGTTTCACCTACCCGGTCACACGCGACATCCAGCTCGATGCCGGCGTGAACATTGGACTCACGGACGCGGCTGACAACGTCAATCCGTTCATCGGCCTGTCGCTGCGCTATTGAGGAAACTGCGTGCGTGATTGGGCGGGCGCGGTTAAGGAATTAAAGTGAAGGCGCTCTTCCTCACGAACGAATATCCACCGTACGTCTACGGCGGCGCCGGCGTGCACGTCGATTATTTGTCGCGCGAGCTCGCGAAATCGATGCCGATCGAGGTGCGGTGTTTCGGCGACCAGAATTGGGAGAAGGGCAACTTGTCGGTGCGCGGGTTCGAGCTGGACAGCGAAGAATTCACCTGTCCGAAACCATTGCGCTCGGTCTTTGGCGCGGTGCGCCGGTGCACCGATTTCAACACGACCAACATCGACGCCGACCTCGTCCATTGCCACACGTGGTACAGTCATTTCGGCGGAATTCTCGCGAAGATGAACTACGGCCTGCCGCTGGTGATCACGACGCATTCCCTCGAGCCGCTCCGACCGTGGAAACGCGAGCAGCTCGGCGGCGGTTACGATTTTTCGGTTTGGGTCGAGAAGACCGCGCTCGAAATGGCCGATGCCGTGATCGCCGTTTCCAGACAAACGAAAGCGGACATCGGACGGCTCTTCGACGTGAAGCCGGAGCGGCTTCATGTCATTTATAACGGGATCGACCTCGAAGAGTACCGGAAAACGGATTCGAGTGCGGCGCTGGTCAAATACGGAATCAAGAAACCGTTCGTGCTTTTCGTCGGGCGGATCACGCGGCAGAAGGGGATCATCCATCTGGTCCGCGCGATTCAGTACATGGATGAAGGATTCCAGATCGTCCTGTGTGCTGGTGCGCCCGATACACCCGAGATCGGCCAGGAAATGAAAGAGGCGGTGGCGAAGGTACAGGCCGAACACGGCGGCGTGATTTGGATCGATGAGATGGTCGACAAGGAAACCGTGCGCGAACTCTATTCCAACGCGTCGGTTTTTTGCTGCCCGTCGATTTACGAGCCCTTTGGGATCATCAATCTCGAAGCGATGGCGTGCGAGACGGCGGTTGTCGCGACAGCTGTCGGCGGAATCAAGGAAGTCGTCGTCGATGGCGAAACCGGATTCCTGGTGCCGATCGATCAAATGAACGAGAGCCCGTTCGAGCCGCGCGACCCGGAAAAATTCGCCCGAGATCTGGCCGCGCGCATCAATCAACTGATGGCCGATCCGCCGCTTTGCGAAAAGTTCGGTCGAGCCGGTCGAAAACGCGCCGAAGAAAAATTCGGCTGGCCCGCGATCGCGGAACAGACGAAGGCGCTTTACGAAACGTTGCTGCGAAAGCGTTGAGCTTATGTTCGTCGACCGAATCAAAGTTCTTGCGCAGGCTGGCAACGGCGGCCGCGGTTGCGTGAGTTTTCGCCGCGAGAAATTCGTCCCGAAAGGCGGACCGGACGGCGGCGACGGCGGCCGCGGCGGCGATGTGATTCTTCGCG
>DASQPH010000113.1:0-2002 GCA_035644055.1 Chthoniobacterales bacterium | reverse complement strand
TCGATACTTCGCGCAATATAGCTCGCCGTTGCCGGACCAATTGCTCCGTTGATTTTGATAAGAGCAACCTTCTCCGCCGCAGGCGCACTCGCGCAGACAAGGCAGAACGTCAGGCATATTAGCGCACTCTTCATCTCAATCTGCGTCGTAAACTACCACTTCCCGCTGCAATCTCTACGTTTAGACAGGTTAGCGCTAGCGATTGTATTCCTTCAGCAACTGTTGCAGCCGTTCGCGAGGTAAAGCTTCTACCTTATGGTTGTCGCGACCGATCATGTCCTGGTTATCGACCAGAGCGTTGATGATGGCTTCTTCGGTCGCTTCGACCGTGGCGGTGAAAAGCGGGTCCATCAGATCGTTCGGCATGGTTTCGATGGTGCGAATCGGGGGTTTGGCGTCGGCGGCGTGCGGATTGGCCGTAGAAAAAGCGATGAATAGATCGCCGGAACCGTTACCAGAAACGCTGCCGGTGCGGGCTAGACCGAGAGAAGCACGGCGGGCCAGACGTTTCAGTTGATGCGGGAGGAGAGGCGCATCGGTCGCAACCACGATGATGATGGAGCCGGTTTCCCGTTTGTAAACGGAGCCGGGAATTCTCTTTCCGACTTCTAGTCCGCGAATCGTTAGCTGCGGACGACGGCCGCAATTCGCCTGAACGAGAACGCCTATGGCAAACTGTTTTGTTTCGGAAGAACCGCGGCCGGCAACCGCGGCTACAGGGATCATTCGCGAAGCGGTTCCGGTGCCACCTTTAAATTCGTAACAAATCATGCCGGTACCGCCGCCAACGCTCCCCTCCTCGATCGCCCCACTTTGCGCAGCCTCAATCGCGTGGGCGACGTGTTCCGGTTTAACGTGAAAACCATCGACGTCGTTGAGCCAGCCGTCCCAAGTCTCGGCCACCACGGGGAGACTCCAGGCGAAACCTTCCGCGTCCGGGCCGCCGTGAGCGAGACGCCAGGCAATCACGGCGTCACGCGCGACTCCGACGCTGTGGGTGTTGGTCAGCACGATCGGGCCTTCCAGAAATCCGCTCTCCTCCACCCAGGCAGTGCCGGTCATTTCACCGTTGCCATTTAACGAGAAATAGCCGGCGAAGACGGGATCGTTCATGGCATCGCGACCACGCGGTAGAATTGCCGTCACACCAGTTCGCACCGGACCTTTGCCGACTTCGAGCTTACCCTCCCCGCTGATAAGAGTGGTGTAGCCAACTTCGACTCCAGGGACGTCAGTAATGGAATTGAATTTTCCCGGGGTGCCATCGAATGGGATGCCGAGATCACGGGCACGAACGGTTTTTGTTGGCGCCGGGATGGGCTCGCGCGCGGAGGCGTCGAACACGAGCAGTAGTGAAAGGAGGAGACGAAAAGGCGACCGCAGAATGTCACTCATTGATTATGTCCTATACGTTACATACTAACGGTCGGCGCAGCTCGCACCGTTTAGGACACACGGATAAAGATCCCAATCATGGTTTCGATGCGAGGGGAGTGAACTTATCCTCGGCGAAGAGCGACCAGGGGCCTTTGCTTTTTTGCCGCATGACGGAGGTCCAGTTCTTGGTTGCCGGATCGAAGGCGTAGGCATTCATGAACTGGCCGTCAGGGTTATTGAAGGTGAAATAGATGGAGTGGGCAGCTTCGTCGAGGGTGCCGTAGCCGATTACTCCCGAGGCGCGGCCACCAAAGACGTCAAGCCAATGCAAAACGTAGCGCGACATTTTGTGATCGAACCCGATAAAGGCCATCGCTTCGTATTGAGGCGGGGTCGCGACATCGAGGTAATGCAACTCGAGGAATTGATGATTGAGCACCCAGCCGACGCGCACGGTATTTTCGGCAGTGCGGCCGTCGCCGAGTTTTCGAACGACACGCCAGTTGCCGACCAGTTTATCCAGCAACGGATCCTCGAACTTGGCGTCACGTCCATCCGAGGGAGTTGGGGATTGCGCGCTCATCGTGACAGCGAAGAGCGGAAGAGCGATGAACAGGGGAAAACG
>DASQPH010000112.1:0-9177 GCA_035644055.1 Chthoniobacterales bacterium | reverse complement strand
CTGCAAATGTTCGCGTAACGCGTCGAGCAACGTCGTCCGCGGATCGATTTCGAGCGGGTGCGTCTGGCCGTTGATCTTGAGGGTAACTTTCGCTGGGGTGACCGCCGTTTCCGACGTGCTTTCCGCGGCTGCGACCGATCCGAATCCCATCAAACTCGGTCCAAGAGTGATGGCCGCGCCGGTTCCGCCAACCTGTTTGAGAAAACGCCGCCGCGTTTCGGGGCTGCCAAAAATCAACAGGTCGTCGAGTCCGCCTGTCGGATCTATCGCTGCCAGCTCGGCCGGGTCGATCGGTTCGAGATCGTCGTCGTTCACCTTCTTGAATTCGCTTGCGCCTCGGCCGTTGGATGCGGCGAGATAAGTAACCATGGAAATCGGCCAGAAGTTGCGAGTCACCACCCGAAAGGCCTGGCGCGCCTGGCTGGAAAAAAATCACGCCCGGAAAAAAGAGATCTGGCTGGTTTACGCGACGAAGAAGAGCGGCAAGGCGCGAGTTCCCTACAGCGACGCGGTCGAGGAAGCGCTCTGTTTCGGCTGGATCGACGGCGTGATGAAGTCGATCGACGAAAATTATTTCGCGCAACGCTTCAGCCCGCGCCGGAGCGCGAAGAGCCAGCTTTCGGAGACCAACAAAGAGCGGGTGCGGCGAATGATTCGCGCCGGATTGATGACGCCGGCCGGCATGGAAAAAATCCAGGGCCGGATGAGCGAGGAGTTCGTTCTGCCGCCGGACATCGTCGCGGCCTTGAAACGAGACCCGCAGACGTGGAAAAACTTCCAGCATTTTCCGAAATGGTATCAGCGGGTCCGCGTCGGCTGGCTCGACATGTCGCGTGACAATGCGGAAGTTTTTCAGGCGCGTCTGCGTTATTTCCTGAAGATGACAGCGCAGAACAAACGCTATGGCCACGTGCACGACACAGTCATCAAGGAGCGGCGCTTTCCAAACCGCCGCCCAAAATAGACGGCGGCTAAAGCCGCCGCTCCTTGAAGCTTGCCGTTCCTCCACGCATAAGAACATTGTTGCGTTACATGAAAGATTTCCTCGCAGATCTCCGGTTCGGTCTTCGGATGCTGCGGAAGTCGCCGGGCTTTGCGCTGACAACCATCGCGGTGCTCGCTCTCGGGATCGGCGCGAACGCGGCGGTCTTCAGCGTGGTCGACGCCGTGCTCCTGCGCTCGCTCCCACTGCGCGATCCCGAGCGGGTCGTGATGATCTGGGAAAAAAATCCGGCTCTCGGCGGTTCGATCGGGGAGCGAGTGCCGTCGGCCTACGTGAATTTTCTGGAGTGGCAGCGCCAGGCAACCCAGTTCGAAGGGATTGCCGGATTCGAGGACGCGAATTTCAACCTAACGAGTGGTCCGGAACCGGAACGGATCGAAGGCGCGCGGGCATCGGCGAACATCTTCACACTTTTCGGAGTGAAGCCGGCAGTCGGCACGAGCTTCGACTCGGCCGCAACCGATCCGTCGAAGACCCACGTCGCAGTCATCACGGACACCTTTTATCGCAGCCATTTTGGCGGACAGGGAAACGTTCTTAGCCAGACCCTCACGCTGAATGACGTGGCTTACACAATCGTCGGCGTGCTTCCCCCGGAGTTCCATCTCCCGGCCGCGCGCGAAGGACAGGACCAGCATTCGCCGAAACTCTGGGTGCCGTACGATGAAACCGCGACCCAGAACCAGGCTGAAGCGAAGCGCCGCAAAATGCAGGTCTACGGCCGGCTCCGCGATGGCGTTTCACTCGCTCAAGCCCGCGCCGAGCTGGATGGAATCGCGAAACGTCTCGCGGAACAGGACCCGACCCAGAACGCCGGCTTCGGCGTGAATGTCTTTCCCGTTGCCGTGGAAAATCTCGGCCAGGATTTGCGGCGCAATCTTCTCGTCATGCTGGGGGCGGTCGGTTTCGTTTTGCTCATCGCGTGCGCGAATATCACCAACCTGATGCTGACCCGGGTCGCGGCGCGCCAGAAAGAAATGGCGATCCGCAAGGCGCTCGGCGCCGGCGGCGGCCGGTTGATCTCGCAATTGCTCGCCGAAAGTTTGCTCCTCAGCGGGATCGGCGCGGCGCTCGGGCTCGGGCTCGCGCATTATGGGATCACGGCGCTGGTCGCGCTTCAGCCGGCGGGCATCACTCGGCCTGACGACATTCAAATGAATCTCTCCGTGCTCTTGTTCACTATCGCCATCTCGATTGTCGCCGGCGTTTTCTTCGGGATCATCCCGGCGCTCCAGGCCGCGCGCACGGACGTGAATGTTTTCCTGAACCAAACCCGCGGCGCGAACACCGGCCCGTCTTCGAGCCGAATGCGGCGCGCCCTGGTCGTGGCGGAAGTCGCGCTCGCCTGCGTCCTGCTGGTCGGCGCCGGATTCATGATGAAGAGCATGCTCGCGGTCTTGAGCGTCGATCCCGGATTTCGCGCCGATCATCTTCTGACGATGAAGTTCAGCATGCCGCCGTCGCGTTACGCGAGCGACGTGCAGATCGCTGCGTTCTGCCGGCAGGTCGAAGATAAAGTCGCCGCGATGAGCGGCGTGAAGAGCGCCAGCTTTTCCGACGGGCTCCCGATGACGCGGATTCGGCTCACCCGTTTTGTCCTCGAAGGTCGGCCGCCGCCGGCGCGCGGAAGCGAACCGACCGCCGACATGCGCGGAATTTTTTCGCCCGCTTATTTCGACACGATCGGGATCCGATTGATCGCGGGCCGCAACTTCACCGCGGACGAGCTCCAGACAAAGGCGCCCGTCCTGGTGATGAACCAGACGCTGGCAAAACGGCTTTGGCCTAACGACTCGGCGGTCGGCCGGCATCTTCGCAACGTTCCCGCGAAACCGGATGCACCGGTCATCGTTTCCACCGTGATCGGCGTAGTCGCGGACACTCACCAGGAAGGGCTCGAGAGCAAGATGCGGCCGGAGATCACCAAGCCGATGGTCGATTTCACCCAGCTTACTTTTGCCGTGCGCGCGGCGGGCGATCCCGAATCGCTGATTACGGCGGTGAAAAGTCAGGTCTGGTCCGTGGACAAGAACCTGCCGGTCTATGAAGTGCGGACGATGGAACAGATTCTCGACGAAGACACGAGCCAGAGAAAATTCCAATCGTTCGTCATGAGCGTTTTTGCCGGGATCGCGCTCGTCCTCGCGTCGATCGGATTATTCGGCGTGCTGACATCGCTCGTCGGGCAACGAACGCAGGAAATCGGAATCCGGATGGCGCTCGGCGCGCAGAGCAAGGATGTTTTGCGGATGGTCGTGGGCGAAGGCGTGCGGCTGGTGTTGCTCGGCGTCGTGATCGGCGTCGGCGCGGGGATCGCACTGAGCCGTTATCTCGCGAGCCTGTTCTTCGGCGTCAGTCCCGCGAGTCCGGCGACGTATCTGGAGGTGGCGCTGCTCATGATCGCGATCGCACTGATCGCGTGCCTGCTCCCGGCCTTGCGCGCGATTCGAGTCAATCCGATGACGGCGTTGCGCTACGAGTGAAATGGAACCGGATCATCCAACCCAAAAGGCGGCGCGCGCCGCGGCGGAAGAAATCCTCCGAATAATTTACGGCGACGATCTGGCGGGCTGCACCGTGAGTCTCGATCGAATCACCGATGTGATCCTGAGCGCGATGACGGGCCAGGCGCAGGTCGACCGCGCGATCGCCGAGCTGAACGACAAGGCGTATGAAGCCATTCGGCTGTTGTCTACGCCTCCGGCCAATGGTTCGTCGCTCAACGCCGATGAGTTGCGATCATTGCTCAGTGACCGGCTCGACAAGATCCAAACCCTGGCCAACAAAGTAATCGCCGCGACCCAGGCGCAAAAAGAGATCTACGCCGAACCGACAAATTGAAACCAATTCGGCGGGCAACGCGACGGTCGATTGGTAATTAATCGGTCGGGACGTTCAACGTTCCTTCGAGGTAGGTCACCGCCATTCCGCCGATGTTCACGCGGTCACCGCGATCTTCGCAGAAGAGTTCTCCGCCGCGCTGAGAAACCTGGCGCGCGTGCAGTTGCTTTCGGCCGAGGCGCGCCGCCCAGTACGGGACGAGCGTGCAATGGGCCGAGCCGGTCACCGAGTCTTCCGCGATTCCGCGTTGCGGCGCGAAGAACCGCGAAACAAAATCGCAATCCTCGCCCGGCGCGGTGACGATAATGCCCCGGACCGGCAGTTGAGCGAGGCCGTCCAGTTTCGGGCGCAACCCGACGATCTGCTCGGCTCGCTCGAAGACCGCGAGGTAATCGTCACCTTTAAAAACCTCCCGCGGTTGCGCGCCTAACGAGTCGATGAGCAGCGAGGGCGGTTCGCAAGCGGCCACTGGCCGGGTCGGAAAGTCAAGCACCAGCCGGCCTTCTGCGCGCCCGATCTTCAACTCGCCGGCACGCGTTTGAAAGGTAAGCGATTGCTCCCGCCTTCCCGCATGTTCGTAAAGCACGTGTCCGGACGCGAGCGTCCCGTGTCCGCAAACCTCGAGTTGGACTGTCGGTGAAAACCATCGCAGATCGAATGACGCTCCGCGGTCGAACAGGAATGCCGTCGCCGGAAGATTATTCTCGCGCGCAATCTTCTGCATGAGCTCATCAGACAGCGGCTCGTCCAACAAGCACACGCCCGCCGGATTCCCAGCGAAAAGCCGGTCCGTGAACGTGTGGACTTCGTAATACCGAATCCTCATCGGGTAACCATACTGTCATTCTGAGCGAAGTGGAGCGCAGCGAAACGTAGTCGAAGAATCTCTGACTCTTCCCCCCCGGGGTGTGGCCGAGCCGGCGGCAGAAAAATCAGAGATGCTTGGAAAGCCCGGCCTCGCCAGCTGCGCTGGCTGCGTTACGGGACTTCGCTCAGCATGACAAAAATCAAAAAAAGCCGACGCTCCCCGCGATGTTCGAGCAAATGCCGCTGCCGATCTTGTCCGCGATCTTCGCCGCGGCCGGGATCGTGGTTTGGATCGCTGGCGTTTACGTTTCAAAAACGACTGATGTCTTATCGTCGCGCTTCAAACTCGGCGAAGCGCTCGGCGGCGCGATCCTTCTCGCCATCGTCACAAACCTGCCGGAAATCGCGATCACAGCCAGCGGCGCGATGCGGAACCAGCTCGGCATTGCAACGGGAAACATTCTCGGCGGTATCGCGATTCAAACGGTCGTGCTGGTCGTGCTCGATGCCTGTGCGATAAAAAAGCGCGCGCCGCTCATCGGCCACGCGGCGGGGCTCGATCTGGTCCTCGAAGCGGTTTTCGTCATCGTGATGCTGACACTCGTCGTCATGGGACATCAATTGCCGGATGCGCTCGTCTGGCACGGTCTCACGCCCGATGGTCTCGTCATCTGCGGCGCGTGGATTATCGGTCTTTATCTCATCGGCAAAGCGCGCGGCAATCTTCCATGGCAAAGCAGCGGCGATGCGCCCGGCGGACAACCGCGCCGGACGGAGCGGCAAAAAGAAGAACAAGACGACGAGAAAAAACGGAGCACGCTGTGGGCGTTAACTATTTTCATCATCGCGGCTGTCGCCACGCTGATCGCCGGCGTGGTTCTCCAGCAAACAAGCGAGACGATCGCCAAACAACTCGGCATGACCGGCGTCGTTTTCGGAGCCACGATCCTGGCAGCGGTCACGGCGTTACCCGAAGTCTCGACCGGGTTCGCGGCGGTCAGACTCGGCGATAATAGACTCGCGATCAGCGACATCTTTGGCGGCAACGCGTTTTTGCCGGTGATTTTTCTCGTGGCGACGCTCGTCTCCGGCAAAGCCGTATTGCCGCACGCAACCAAGGCGGACATGTATCTGACCGCGCTCGGAATATTGCTCACGGCTGTTTACATTTACGGCCTGATTTTTCGTCCGCGCCGCCAAATTTTGCGGATGGGCGTGGATTCATTTGTGGTGCTCGCGCTCTACGTTCTCGGCGTCGTGGGACTGTTCGCGATCAAGTGAGGACTGAGCGCCACCCTTTTTCGCTGTCATGCTGAGCTTGTCGAAGCATCTCTGACTGTTTCTGCGCTAAACAAGCCCGGAAATAGTCAGAGGTTCTTCGACTCCGCTGCGCTCCGCTCAGAATGACAAAAAGAAAGGACCGTGTTCGCGTGCGACGAAGTTGCCGCTACGTTCGCTGTCATGAACGCGCTCATCCGATCTCTCGTCGTTGTGCTAATCGCCGGCCCCCTTGCTGTTCGCGCCGCTGAATACCTTCCGCCGACGGAAGGCGATTACGTCATTCGCGATTTCAAATTCACCTCGGGCGAAACGTTGCCGGAACTGAAGATCCATTACCGGACGTTTGGCAAAGCCGTGAAAGACGACAAAGGCGTCGTGCGCAATGCGGTTCTGATTACCCACGGCACGACGGGCAGCGGCGGGCAATTCATCCGGCCGGAATTTGCCGGCGAACTTTTCGGCGCGGGCCAGCCGCTTAGCGCGATGAAGTTTTTCATCGTCATGCCGGATGGCATCGGCCACGGCAAATCGAGCAAGCCAAGCGACGGCATGCACGCGAAGTTTCCGCGCTATGGCTACGTGGACATGGTCGAGGCGCAATATCGTTTGCTCACCGACGGGCTCGGCGTGAACCATGCGAGGCTCATCATGGGAACGTCGATGGGTGGAATGCACACCTGGCTCTGGGGCGAAACGCATCCTGATTTCATGGACGCGCTCATGCCGTTGGCGAGTTTACCGACGCAAATTTCCGGACGGAACCGCGCCTGGCGCCGCGTCCTCATCGACGCGATCCGGAACGATCCGGATTGGAAAGGCGGCGAATATTCGTCGCAACCGCCAAGTCTCCACACTGCGGCTGAAATGCTCTGGCTCATGAGCAGCAATCCGGTTTTGCGCCAGAAAGAAGCGCCCGATCTCAAAAAGACCGACGAAATCCTCGACAAGTTTGTCGACGAACATTTGAAAACCGACGACGCCAACAATGTCCTCTACGCGCTCGAAGCCTCGCGCGATTACGATCCCGGCCCGGGCCTCGAGAAAATTCAGGCGCCACTCCTGGCGATCAATTCCGCCGACGACCTGATCAATCCGCCCGAACTGGGAATTCTCGAACGCGAAATCAAACGGGTCGCGAAAGGCCGGGCGGTCGTGATTCCGCTGAGCGACAAGACGCGCGGACACGGTAGCCACACCATCGCCGTGCTTTGGAAGAGCGAGCTGGAGCGTTTGCTGAAGGAATCGGCGAAGTAAGTGATGCTCGAAGCGGCGGAAAAATTTCTGCACGAACAAATCCCGATCACGCGCGCGATGGGATTACGGGTCGTGGCAAACGATGAAAGCGGCTTCACGGTCGAAGCGCCAGTCGCGCTGAATTCGAATCATCTCCGCACTGCCTTCGGCGGCAGCATTAATGCGGTGGCGACCCTGGCCGCTTACGGATTTCTCTGGATGGAACTGAAGGACGCGGCGGCGCACGTGGTCGTCGCGGAAAGCTCGATCCGCTTTCTCCGGCCGGTGCGCGAAACCATTTGCGCGACTTGTCTCCGCCCTGACGCGAAAAGCCTGGCCACCTTTCGGAATCAGTTCGCCGAAAAGCAAAAGGCGCGGATCAGCCTTCGGGTCAATGTGACCGAAGCCGGCGAAATCGCAGCTGAATTTGAAGGGCGATTCGTTGCGCGAACGTCATAGATGCCGAAACTGCCGGCATGATCACCGGCGCTCATTCCATCATCTACAGCAAAGATCCCGAAGCGGATCGTAATTTTTTCCGCGATGTCCTCAAGCTTACGAAGGTCGACGTCGGCCAGGGCTGGCTCATCTTCGGTTTGCCGCCCGCCGAAGTCGCCGTCCATCCCGGCGAGGAGAACGACGAGCACGAGTTTTATCTCATGTGCGACGACGTGAACGCGTTCGTCGCCGATATGAAAGCGAAGAACATTTCGTGTGGCGAAGTGCAGGACATGGGCTGGGGAGTGCTTACTCAGCTCACGCTTCCCGGCGGCGGCAAGCTCGGCGTCTATCAACCCCGACATGCACGGCCCGAGCCGATGAAATAATCCTGTAGCAGCGTCCCTGCGGGACGCTCGGGAGAAATCGCCGTGGTCCCCTCACGCCGCCCGCAGGACGGCGGCTCCAGTTACGGCAGCCAGCCGCCGACAGCCTGGATCGGTTCGATCTGTCCGGCCGGCGTTACCCACGCAGCAATCGCCGTCCGCGGATCGACAGCTGACTTGGTCGACGACGCCGGCAGCTTCAATTCTTTGGCGCCTGATTTGATCGTTTCGTTCGTTAGGCCGAGAACAACGAAGTCGTGACTCAATTTCTTGCCGGTGTTTTCGCCAGCCGTCACATCGGCGGTTAAGGAAAAGCCGAGCCGGGCGACGTGGATGTCGTAGTGGCCGGGCGAACCTGGGGAAGGCTTGAACGCGGCGGTGATGCGCTCGCCGTCGATCGTGATCTTCAAAACGCCGGGCGTTTCGGTCGATGCGTCCGGGAGTTTGCCGTACTGCCATTCCTTTCCGTCGAGGACGAAGGCCGGCGTGTAGACGCTTTCCTTTTTCCAGCGCACGGAATAATCCGCCTGTCGTTCGGTCCAGATTTTCGAGGCGAACGGATCGCGCCAGCCGAGGTGGTCCCAGTAGTCGACGTGGAACGCCAGCGGGATGACGCGGCCGCGGAGCGACTCGTCGCGAGCGATGGCGCCGAGCATGGCATCGGCCGGCGGACAGCTATTGCATCCCTGCGACGTGAAGAGCTCGACCACCACGGGGGTCGTCCCCATCCGTTTGGCCAGCGGCTCCGGATTGTTGGTGAGCTGAACGGCGGCGACGGCCGTGACGGCCAGCATTCCAGCGAAGAGCGAGGCAATCGTGCGCGCTTTCATGACTCACGATCATGCGCGCGTCGGGTCACGAAAGCCTCACACGTTTCTGTCAAATCCAGACGTCGTTCGGAGCGGTCCGTTCGCCGCCTGTTGCACCGGTGTTCATCGTTCCGACCGGCTCGATCAGCATGATCTTGCACTCGGCTGCGGCGGAGGGCTTGTGTTCCTTCCCTTTCGGCACGACAAACATCTCTCCCGGCCCGAGCTCCACGCTGCCGTCGCGGAAGTCGATGACCAGACGGCCTTCGATGACGATGAACGTCTCATCCGTCTCTTCGTGCGAATGCCAGATGAATTCGCCCTGGACGCGGGCCAGCTTGAACTGCACGTCGTTCATCTGGGCGATGACCTTCGGCTG
>DASQPH010000111.1:0-23715 GCA_035644055.1 Chthoniobacterales bacterium | reverse complement strand
GTGACAGTGTCGAGGTGGCCGTTGGTGTTATAATGCAAATCAGTCCGAAGGCCGTGCGGGTCGAAGACTTGCTTGGCTTGGTAGCCTCCAGGACCGCCGTCGAAATACACTGATCCGCCGTCGGCCAAATG
This sequence comes from Chthoniobacterales bacterium, assembly GCA_035644055.1. Classification (GTDB taxonomy): domain Bacteria; phylum Verrucomicrobiota; class Verrucomicrobiia; order Chthoniobacterales; family UBA10450; genus AV80. The sequence goes on along the minus strand of DASQPH010000111.1, from coordinate 23,584 downwards.
AAGCCAAAAGGACGAGCCGCCGGTCGACTCCATATCACATAGCCGATCGTGCGTATCGGGCGGGCCAGTCCAGTCCGTTTCTGAAGGGCTATAGGGAGGTCCATACCAGTGTCCGGGTGGCGTCCCCGGAATCAACCATTGTCCGTGATAGATACGCGTGATTTTATATTTCCCAGTGTGGCCATCCGGGAAGGTGATCGTTATCGAGGTAACGTAGTAGTTACTCTCCTGGTCCGTCCCAGCGATGATTGCAGGCGGTTCTTCCTCGTAAACCGCGCTCCATCCCCACGAATGGGACCAGCCAGACGCGCCAAAATCCGATGGATTCTTCACGTTTGGATCGTCGGCATCGAGCGGTAACGAATTCCAGTAACGCGTAAAGTCGAGCCCATAGTCCCCAAGCGCACCGGGCACCCGGAGATCGGTCACAGTGCGAGTTCCATTGCCAGAATGCGCATCATAACTGCCGCCAGTCGTAATCTGCGCTTTCAGGGCCCCCGTGTTACCTGTCGGATTGGCGTTCGCGTCAGGATTCGGTGCTTGGCCGAGCCCAGTCGTGGCGGCAATCAGCAGCCCTGTCAACGCGAGAAATAAACGATGTCCTCTCATCGCCGTCCTTCGGAGGAAGCACTTTCCTTCGCGGCGACTGCCGCGACGCTGGCGCGAGCAAGCGGCATCGTCGTCTCAAATCCCTCACAGTTGAAGGTGATGTGACCGCGAGTGGCGGCGGGGTCGAGACGAACTGCTACGACACATTCTCCGGTTGGCCGCACTCGGAGGACAGCGTCCGACGTCTGGAGACTGACATTATTCGCATTGCGAATTAGGATTATTTTGCCGCTTGCGGAGCGGTCGAACTGAAGGCGAACCACGATGGGCCGATCGCCAGTCACGTAAACCCAATCCAACAGATGCTGCCGGCGCAACGGCCTTTGAGGTGTGTTACTGCCATCGCGAAACACTTCCACCTGCGCTGTCATTTTTGCGCGATCAACTGGGCTCAAGGAGGGAACGCGCACTGCCTCACGAGGTGGCTGGGGCATCGGCACCCTGACCTCCGGAACCGGTGGCGGCACTTGAATCTGGACGGGTGTAGCCGCTGTCGCCGGAGATTCTACGGCCACTTGGACCAGACATGTCGCCACAAGAACTAGAGCGATGAGGGGAAGCGTCTTCTTCACAAGGACAGGACGTGAGCGGCGCTAAATCGGCGACGCAGCTTTGCAATGAGAGGTTTCATGGCTGGGGCTAGAGGGGGTTGGGTCGATATTTATGACTTACAAGGCGGGGATTTGAGCGGAGAGGGCAAATGTTGGCAAGAACTTTTTCGATTTATGAAATTTTGTCGGCGAAATGATCCTTCCGGATCGCAAAAATAAGATGTTCGAGAGACGCGCCGGTCATTCGGTTTGGCGAAGGGACATCCCGGCACCGGCCGAAGAGATCTCGAGCTCGACAAGATGATGGAAGTGTTCAAGAAGAGCGCGCCTGATTTCTACGCCGCCTACTTCGCGCGCGGCGCGGATCATCGTGAATCGCGCGGCTACGCACGCGAAGTCGAAGCCAACGAAGCCGCCAAAACCCTGATCGTTGCGACGCCCGCCCGGCAACGCTCGCCGTTCCCGGGCGTTTTGCCTTTGCAACGGGCTGCCCCTTCGGTAGCTTCGCATCCCGCGATGCGTAGGCTGTTTTTACTGGTTTTAGGGTTGTTCTGCGCCTCGACGTGGGCGTTCGGACAGGTCGGTACCGAAAAGCAGCCGATGGAGATCACGGCCACCGGCGACACCAATTACCAGGACGGCCTTGCCATCGCCCACGGCAACGTCGCCATCCACGCGGGTGACGCGGACATCTACGCGGACCAGGCGACCTACAACCCCAAGACCCATGATATCATCGCCGAAGGACACGTCCGGATTTATCGGACGGTGGGAACGTTCATCGGCGAGCGCGCGATTTATAATACCGAGACCAAGGAGATCAAGGCGGTCGATATCAAGACCGACAAGCAGCCGTATCTCGTCGCGGGCCAAAAGGTCACTTCGATCACCGAAGGCGCGTTCATGATTTCCAAAGGCGCGTTCACGACCCACGACTCGGACAAGCCCGATTTCCGGCTAGTGGCGAAGACGATGCGGATTTATCAGGAGGACCGCGTGATCTTTCAGAACGTGACGTTTTACGTGAAGAACGTCCCGCTCTTCTGGTGGCCGTATCTGTACCAATCGCTGGATGAATCGTTCAGCTACATGATTTCGCCGGCTTACCTCAGTTCGTGGGGGCCATCGGTTCTCGGCCGCGTCACGATGCCGATCACGGAGGACATCAAGGGGGTCTTTCGCCTCGATTATCGTTATCGGCGCGGCGTCGCGGTGGGATTCGATCCGGACATAAGATTCGGTGCGGACAAGCAGAGCTGGGCCAGGATCCGCACTTATTTCCTGAAAGACGACAATCCCGAAATTAACCAGACATCCATCGTGCGGCCGCCGATTTCCGAAGGCCGTTATCGCGTCTCACTGCAAAGCCGGACGAAGATCACCGAAGACATCACTGCGATCGCGAACATGACCAAGCTGAGTGACGAATTCGTGCTCCAGGATTTTTTCCAGGGTGAATTCCAGCTCAATCCACAGCCGGACAACATCGTCGCGGTCACAAAGTGGAATCCTGCCTACACGATCACCGCGCTCGGGCGTTTTCAGGCGAACGAATTCTTTGATACGACGGAACGGCTGCCGGAAGTGGCGTTCGACGTCACCCGCCAACCGCTTTTTGGCGGTCCGATTTTTTACGAGGGCGAGAACAGCATTGCTGAGCTGCGCCGAAGCTTCGCCGAGGGATCGGCTTTTCACGATTACAGCACGCTGCGGCTTGATTCGTTCCACCAGTTCACGTTTCCGACGAACTGGTTCGGCTGGCTGTCGGTCGTTCCGCGCGTCGGTTTTCGCGCGACCTATTATGATAAAACGCGCGATCTCGGGAAGACGATCATCCCGCCGAGTGACAATCCGTTTATTCCCGATTTCCTGAACATCGATCCGAAGGACAAAGTTTATTTTGCCGGGAACAAACTACGCACGGTTTTCAACGGCGGCGTGGAAGCCTCGTTCAAGATGACGCGGACCTGGGACGGCGCGCAAAGCAACGCCATCGGTCTGGACGGCCTCAAGCACGTCATCCAGCCCTTCATGAATTTCTCGTGGGTCTCGACCTCCGCGAACGATCCCGCATCGATTTTGCAGTTCGACCGCTACCAGCCCTCGACGCAATTGCGCCCGATCGATTTCCCGCAGTTCACCACCATCGATTCGATCGATAACTGGACGATCCTCCGCCTGGGCGTGCGCAACCGGCTCCTCACCCGGCGCGACGATTCCACCGTGAGCTGGATGGACATCGAGACCTACCTGGACGTTAACTTCGACAACCCGTTCGACAAAACCCAGTACTCGAACCTGTTTAACCGGCTCACTTTCACGCCGCTGCCCTGGATGTCGTTCGGAATTTCCTCGCAGGTGCCGGTATTCGAAAAAGGCTTCACCGAGGTCAACACGAACGTCAGTATCCAGCCGATCCCGAACCTGCAGATCTCCTTTGCCCATCGTTATCTGAACGCCAATCCGTTTTTCGATAACAGCAGTCTCTATGTTTTGGGCGGCTATTACCGGATCAACGACAACTGGGGCTTTGGCGTCCAGGAGCAATACGAAGGCACGACAGGCGTTCTCGAGCAACAACGCTACTCGATTTACCGCGACCTAACGAGCTGGGTCGCGTCTGTCGGCGCGATCATTCGGGATAACGGCGGCGTCAAGGAATACGGCGTGCTCTTGACCTTCACGTTGAAAGCGCTGCCCAGATTCAGCTTCGATTTGAATTTCGATCCGGCGGGCGCCGAGCAGACCCAGTAATCAGCGGTCGTTCCGCTGCCCAGAATTTTTCCCATGGATATTTCAATTGTCGGTTCCGGTTATGTTGGGCTCGTCACAGGCGCTTGTTTTGCCGATGTCGGCCACAACGTCATCTGCGTCGACAACGATCCGCGCAAAGTGGAAGTGCTCCAGGCCGGCAAGATCCCAATCTACGAACCCGGGCTCGAAGAAGTCGTGCATCGCAACGTTTCCGCGCATCGGCTCCGGTTCTCCGGCAGCATAAAGGAAGGCGTCGATAATTCGCAGATCGTTTTTATCGCCGTCCCGACTCCGCAGCAGCCGGACGGGAGCGTCGATCTGAGTTTCATCGAGAAAGTCGCGCGCGAAATCGCGGGCGTCCTCACAAGTTATCGCGTCATCGTCGACAAGAGCACGGTGCCGGTAAAGACCGGCGAAAAAGTGCGCGACACGATCAAGCGCTATAACCAGCACGGCGCCGAGTTCGACGTCGTCAGCAATCCGGAATTTCTGCGCGAAGGCTGCGCCGTCTCCGACCTGATGAATCCCGACCGGATCGTGATTGGCGCGCAGAGCGAGCACGCCATCGACTTGATGAAGAAGGTTTACGAACCGTTTATGGCGCCGATTCTCGTCACCGACATCAACAGCGCGGAGCTCATCAAACACGCCGCGAATTCGTTTCTCGCCCTGAAGATTTCCTACATCAACGCGGTCTCCGCGATTTGCGAAGCCAGCGGCGCAGATATCGAGAAAGTGGCGGATGGAATCGGTGCCGACAAACGCATCGGCCGGAGTTTTCTGAACGCCGGGATCGGCTACGGCGGCTCCTGTTTCCCTAAAGATATCGCGGCGTTCATCACGATCTGCGAGCAACTCGGCGTGTCGTTCACCCTGTTAAAGGAAGTGCAGCGGATCAATGCCGATCAGAAAAACCGTTTCCTCAAAACCATCCGCGAAACGCTCTGGGTTTTGCGCGAGAAAAGAATCGCGGTTTGGGGCCTGGCGTTTAAACCGAACACCGACGATCTGCGTTCGTCTGTCGCGATCGATTTGGTTGCCGACATGTTGAAGGAGAAGGCGCACGTGACGGTTTACGATCCGAAGGCGATGGAGAAAGCGCGGGAAGTCAAAGCGATAACTGGGGCAACCTTCGCGAATTCCGCGCTCGAAGCGGTCGAGGGCGCGGAGGCGCTCATCGTTGCCACCGAATGGCCGGAGTTCGCCAACATCGATCTTGAAGTGGTGAAAGCGAAAATGACGACGCCGATTGTGTTCGACGGCCGCAATCTGTTTGACCCCGAGACGATGGGGAAACTCGGTTTTCATTATCACTCCATCGGCCGCGCCCGCGTCACGCCGCACTAGGTGCGCAAGATCAGTTCACGCGCCGTCGCTCTTGTCGCCCTGGAAGAATGGCGCGGAGGACGAAAATTTGCCGACGCAATCCTCCGCGAGTTATTGCGTTCCAGCGGGCTCGCGGCCGCGGATCGGGCTTTTGGGACGGAGTTGTTCTACGGCGTGCTCCGGAATTTGACGCTGCTCGATTTTTGGATCGGCCACCTCCGCTCCTCTCACCTCGACCGCGATTCGCGCGATTTGCTCCGATTGGGTCTCTATCAATTGTTTCTGCTTCAGACGCCGGAGCACGCGGCGGTTTTCGAAACCGTCGCCTTGGCTTCCGCAAAGAGCCGATCTCTGGTCAACGCGATCCTGCGGAACGCCGCGCGGAAGAAAGAAACGCTTCACGGGCTGGCGAACAAGGAAGAGCTGAGCGTCCGCAAATCGCATCCGCAATTCCTGATAGATCGCTGGCAAAAAAATTTCGGTCCTCAAAACACCGAGGCGTTTTGCGACTGGAACAACGAACCTGCTCCCGTTTACGCACGCATTAATGGTCTGAAGATTTCGGACGATGAATTCCTGGCGACGTATCCAGAGTCCGAACGAGTCTCGGCGCGCGAAAAATTCGTCCGCCTGAGAAGCATTTCCGAGAACGCCCTCGCCGCAGGACATTGCTACATTCAGGATCCAAGCACGGCAGCGGCTTGTCGGCTCCTCGATCCACAACCGGGCGACCGTGTGCTCGACGCTTGCGCCGCGCCTGGCGGCAAGACCGGATACGTCGCGGAATTAATGAAGAACACGGGATTCGTTCTCGCTTGTGATCGAGATGAGCGCCGCGTCGAAGCACTTGCAGACAATTTGAAACGACTCGGCGCAGAGATTGTCCGGACGATCCGACACGACTGGACGAAAGAAACCTTGAACGAACAAACCGCTTTCGATCGCATCCTGATCGACGCGCCGTGCAGCAACACGGGCGTAATGCGACGCCGGGTCGATGTTCGCTGGCGGCTAACCCCGGACGACTTTGCGCGCATGGCCGCGGAGCAATTGCGCATTGTTCGCACAACCGTTCCATTGCTGAAACCTGGCGGCATTCTCGTTTACAGCACCTGCAGTCTCGAGCCGGAAGAGAATGAAAAGATTGTCGAAAGGACGCTAAAGGAATTTCCCTTCCTTCGACTCCAGGATCAGAAATCCATTCTGCCGTTTCGCGATCATTTCGACGGCGCGTTCGCGGCCAGTCTCGTCCGCGCGGCTTAGCGACAACATCTTGCAACCATCGTTGCCGGTGGAATCGTAACGCCCTATGCATGATCCGCGTTACGACAAACTCGCCAACGTCCTCGTCGAGTATTCGACTCGATTGAAGCGGAACGAAACGGTCCTCATCGAAACATTCGATGTCCCGGACGAAATGACGATCGCGCTCGTCCGCGCGACCCGAAAGGCGGGAGCGATTCCGTTCGCACAGGTTTATCGAGCACGGCTGAACCGCGAGCTCGCTCTGGATGCGACCGAGCGGCAACTGAACCTCACCGCGATCCACGAATTGGCGCGAATGAAAAAGATGGATGCTTACATCGCCGTCCGCGGCAGCCAAAACATCACGGAATTGTCGGATGTGCCGCCGGAGCAAATGAAATTGGTCGCGAAAAAGATGCGGCCGGTGATCGATTGGCGAGTCAAGAAAACGAAGTGGGTCGTATTGCGATGGCCATCACCATCGATGGCACAACTCGCCAGCATGAGCACGGAAGCGTTCGAAGATTTTTACTTCGATGTCTGCACGCTCGATTACCGGAAGCTGCAACCCGGAATGAAGACGCTGAAAACGTTGATGGACAAAACGGATCGCGTGGAGATCAAAGGCCCCGGAACGGATCTGCGCTTCAGCATCAAAGGCATCGGCTCAGTAATCTGCGGCGGCGACCGCAACATTCCGGACGGCGAAGTTTTCAGTTGCCCGGTAAAAGACTCCGTCCAGGGCCATGTCTTGTTCAACGCGCCGACCATTTATCAAGGGACCGGTTTCGACAGCATCCGACTCGAGTTCAAAGATGGAAAAGTTGTGAAAGCGACGAGCAACAATTCCGAGAAGCTCAACAAGATCCTCGATTCCGATCCGGGCGCGCGTTACATCGGCGAGTTTTCGCTCGGGTTCAATCCCTTTGTGCTTCATCCGATGCGCGACATTCTCTTCGACGAAAAAATCGCGGGCTCGTTTCACTTTACGCCTGGCCAGGCTTATGAAGACGCCGACAACGGCAACCGCAGCCAGGTCCACTGGGACATGGTCTGCATTCAGCGGCCGGATTACGGCGGCGGTGAAGTTTATTTCGACGGCAAACTGATCCGGAAGGACGGCGAATTCGTCCCGGCGAATCTCCGCTCGCTCAATCGCGGACGTTTCGCGAAAAAGTAGTACGCAAAACGAGGAGGCATCGCTGCCTCCTCGTTCGCTAAACTGTTTGTCGCTTTGCTTACGCCGCTTTCGGCGCCGCGCCTTGCGCGTTCAATTGCATCATGCCGATCTCGCCGTTCCCGGTGATCTGCACGTTCGCGATGTCGAACACCGGCGCGCCTTCGACGGCGCTCGGTCCGGCGCCCGGCAACTGCACCGAGACGCTCTTCGAAGTCGAATTCAGAACAAGCGACGCAATTTCGAACGACGGTGAAAATTCCACGGTCGCGATCTGGAACCGGCCGGTGACGTGCACCGACGCCTGGCCCTGCTGCGACGGAGTCAATTGCACCGCGCCGCTCTCCGAACCGGAAAGCAATTGTAGTCCCGCGATATTGAACGCGGGCGAGCTGATCACGCTCGGACGCTGCTGCTGCGAAGGCGTGAGCCGGATCTGGCCGATGCCGCCACCCGCCGCCTGCACAGTCGCGACTTCGAATGTGACCTGGAGATTCATCGCCGGCTGCGGCTGCTGCGAAGGCGCGAGACGCATGGTGACGATCTTCGAGGTCGGCTTGAGTTGAAGTGCGCCCATCTTGAAACTCGGCGTCAACTGCAGCGATGCGATCTCGAACGAGAACGTGAGTTGCACGGCGGTCTGCATTCCGCTGGGTGCCGGGGCTTGCATACCCGAGGGTTGCATTTGAGGTGCGCCCCCGGTCATTGGGCTGGGACGAATCGAAGGGGCGGGTGTTGGTTGGTTCGGTTGAGGCATGGTGGCTGGTGTTGTTGGCTGCTGAGCCTGAGGCTCGGTGGATATGACTTTGGGCGCGAACGAGGGCGATTCTACGGAATGGCGAAGCGCGCCCACTCCGGCCATCGAGGTTCCGGCCACGACGCCTTTGGCGAGGTGCGCGGGAAGCTCTTCCGGTTCCGGTTTGGTGATTTCGGCCATCGGCGAATCGGTTTCAAACGCGGGAACTTGATACGGGATGGGCGGCCCTTGTGCAACTGGTTCCTCGACGGAAAATTCGGGCGCTGCGGGAACGAATTCGGGTTCGATCACGACCGGCTCGCCCACTGATTCGACGAACGCGGGCGTTTCCGCGACAGGTTCTGGCGTCGGCGCTTCGAATACCGGCGTGGCAGGTTCGAATGCAACTGGTGTCCAAACCGGCTCGGTTGCGATCGGTGTCCAAACTGGTTCAGGCGCGGCCGGCTCACTCCAGACCGGTGTTTCCGCCATGACCGGTTCCTCTTTCGAAGCGGCCGGAATTTCTTCGACGCTTTCCACGACCTGGGTCGACTCTTCGATGACCGTCGGTTCGCCGACGGAACTGAATTCCGCGACTTCTGTCATCGGCGCGGAAAGACTTTCGACAACTGGCTCCTCAAAAATCGGCTCCGATTTCTTTGGCTCCGGCATGACGTCGGCAACCGATTCGATGACCGGCGTCTCGACCGGTTCAACTTTCGGCGTGGGCGCGAATACTGATGTGCGCGGAACGAAATTCTCGACAGCGGGTCCGACAGTCGTTGTTCCGCCATTCGCTCCGAAAGGCCGGCTCGGTTTGCTGAATGGAACCGCGGCGCGGCGCACGGAAGGCTCGGAAGCTTTCAGGTGCAATGAAACTTGCGGCGGTCCACCGGCAAGGCGTTTCGGCGCGGCCATTTTTTCGACTGCGGGTTCAGATTCGATTGCATCGAAGCTCGGACCGCTCGCCGGCGCCGGTGAGCGATAAACCGACACGCTCATGCGACGACGAAATTCGGAAAACACAACCCAGGCGATCAGCAAACCGCCGGCGACGAAACCGCCCCAGACAATCAGCGATCGATAATCAAAACCTTCCCCATTTGCGCTGAGAGTGGACGGTTGAATCGTCGAGGGCGCGAGGACGGTGGCCGGCGTGGAAACGACGTTTGTCGGAGGCGCTGGCGCTTTGTTCGCAGGCGAAGTAGCGGGGCTCTGCTGTGTCACGGCGCTCGACGTGGCCGGCTCTGTCGCCGGACTCTGTTCAGTCTTCGCGGTGGACGTCGCGGGGCTTGTCGCCGGACTGCTGGCAGGTTGCGTTGTTTCCGGTTCCTTCGGCAACGGCGCGCGGGTTTCGGACGGCAACGCATTTGCGACCGACGGCATCTCGACGCTCGGCGAATTCGTCGTTAGCGGGCCGGGCGTTTTTTCGTTCTTCGCGAGCGGCTGCGTCGTCGTCTCCGTCTTCGGCAGAATCTCCGGCGCTTTCGGTTGCTGTTTCAACGTCAATGCGGGCGCTGGAATCGGGCTCGGCTCGATCGACGGCGGCGTCGTCTCGTTCTTCGCGACTTCCTTCGACGGGCCTACCGGCGCGGTGGCGACGTTCTGCGCCGGCTGGAGCCACCCGACGTCATAGAACGAATCGGCAAACACCATGTTTAGCGCCGGCGAATAAATTTTCTTCGCCGACACGATCCAGTCGTTGGCTTTCGCCGTGTTGTTATGTTTGAACTCCCACGCGGCTTGCGCGTAGTAGAGCGCCGGCGTGTCGCCAGTGAATTGGAATTGCTCCATCATCTTCTGGGCGCGGCTGTCTTTGCCTTCGAGGAGTAACGTCAGGAAAATCTTGAACTTGATGATCTGGGCCGCCTGGTTTTTGTCGCCGCCGGGCGAAGGCGTGCTGTTGAAGAGCGCCTCGAAGCGATCACGCGCCTTCGTGTAATCCTTTTTCTTGAACGGGATCTGCGCCAGGTTGTATTGCGCCTCGCGGAACTTCGGATCGATCTTCGCCGCCTGCTTGAACGCGTTCTCCGCGCCGTCGAAATCTTTTTGTGCCAGCAGAATCTCACCGCGCAAATTAATCGTCGCCGGCTGATTCGGATCGGCCGCGTCCGCTTCGTCGATCAGTCTCTTCGCCGCTGTGTAATCGCGCTGCTGGAAGGCCTGCTCGGCCGCGTCAAATTTTTCCTGCGCGATCGCTTTCGCCTTCGCCGCCTTCTCGGCCGCCGTGGTCAGCTCGAGCGCAACGCGGGTCTGGCCGGCCGGCTTTTGCATCCATCCGACTTCATAAAGCGATTCGGCAAACAGTTTGTTCAGCGCCGGAGAAAATTTCTTTTCCGCGGCTGCGAGCAGGTCCTTGCCTTCCTTCTCGTTCTTGTGTTGGAACGCGACCGCGGCGTTCGAGTAGGTGACCGCCGGCGTATCGGGCGTCAGCTCAAATTTTGCGAGAATCGAATCGACCATGTTCTCCTTCCCTTCGAGGAGATAGGTCAGGAGAATCTTGTATTGGATCAGCTGCGCCGCGTCGCCCTGCAATTCGGAGGTGCCGCTTTGGAGCAGTCCTTCAAAACGTTTCCGTGCTTCCGCCCAGTCTTTTCGCAGGAACGGAATTTCGGCGAGATTGAAACGGGCGTTCCAGAATTTCGGATCGGTCGTCAGCGCTTTCTGCAATGCGATCTCGGCTTGGTCGTATTGCGCCTGGCGCATTTGGATTACGCCGCGCAGATTTTGCGACTCGGCGAGGTCGGGCTGGCGCGCATCGATCGCGTCCAGTTCCTTCAAGGCCTGATCGTAATTCGCGGCGCTGAATTCGCGAAACGCCTTGTCGTACATCGACTCCAACTCCGCTTTGGTGGGCGCAACGTTTGTCGCCGCGAAGGAACTAAGAACCAGGACCGTGATCGTCGCGAATTTCCGAATGTTCATGCAGAGACGCATAGAAGCTTTCTCCGGGCCGAATGACAAGCCAATTTTGCCGCTCTCCCCGCGAAAATTCTGATTTCTATGAAAACGCTTGGCGGCTGTGACTTACGATGTCACCGGATCGCCATTTTTCGGCCGATATTTCGGTTCGCCACGATGCGCAAACCTTCCAATGTCAGGTTCGGATGCACGGCCTCGATTTCCGGCAGCTTATCCGCAATCAATTGCGCGTAACCGCCGGTCGCAATTATCCGCGGTTTTTTTCGCGGAAAATTCTCGCCCGTTACGCGCGCGACGATCTCACGCACCAAACCGCGATAACCAAAAATTGCGCCGGACATCATCGCGTCACGCGTCGTTTTCCCGATCGCCCGCGGTGGTTCGCGCAGGCTCAACTTCGGCAGAAGTGCGGTGCGCTGGTAAAGATAATTCGTCATCACTTCGAGACCGGGGGCGATCACGCCGCCCACGTAATCTCCCGCGGCTGACACAACATCGAACGTCACCGCCGTGCCGAAATCGACCACGATGGCTGGCACACCGTACAATTCTGTCACCGCCACCGCGTTTGCGAGGCGATCGGCCCCAATCGATCGCGGCTTCGGATAATCGACGCCGACGCCGAGATCCAATTTACAATTCAGAAATACGACGCGAGTTGATCCGGCCGCGGCCTTTATCGTTCTGTTTCTTTGCGGAACAACCGACGAAACGACGATCGCTTGAATATCGTGACCACGCAGGACTTGTCGTAGTGCGGCCGGCGTCAGCTTCTTCGTAGCGATCCGCGATGTCTTGCCAATCTTTTCCTTCGTCGCAAAAGCCAGCTTCACGAAGGAATTGCTGACATCGATCAGCAGATAGTCGGTCGTTAGGCGGCGCGGCATTGCGAAACTTATTCACGCCGCTGGCTCAAACCGCGTCAAGTTCGGCGAACTTGCGACCGCAAAACCAAACGCGTAGCCTCGGACCGTGAGAAAACTGGTCCACCGGCCGCGGCGACTGCGACGCAGCGAAGGCGTCCGCAACCTCGTTCGCGAGACCAGACTCGCGGCGCACGATTTCGTTCTGCCGCTGTTCATCAGCGAAAAACTCAAGACGCGGCAGGCGATCAAGAGCATGCCGGGCGTTTTCCAGCTCGCGCTCAGCGAAGTCGCTGATGAAGCGCAACGCGCTTTCGACCTGGGATTGCAAGCCGTTCTTCTTTTTGGAATTCCGCGCGAGAAAGATGAAGCCGCGAGTGGCGCCTATGCCGAAGACGGCGTCGTGCAGGAAGCCGTTCGCGCGATCAAGGCGAAGTGTCCCGGACTCGTCGTGATGACGGATGTTTGTTTGTGCGAATACATGAGCCACGGGCATTGCGGGGTGACACGGATCGATGGCGATCATTTCCACGTTTTGAATGATGAGTCGGTGGAGTTGCTCGCGAAGACTGCGGTGTCGCATGCGGCCGCCGGCGCAGATTTCGTCGCGCCGAGTGACATGATGGACGGCCGCATCGGTGCGATCCGCGAGGCGCTCGATGCAAATGGTTTTCAGAACACAGGGATCATGAGTTACGCGGCGAAGTTCGCGTCGGTATTCTACGGTCCGTTTCGCGAAGCGGCGGAAAGCCCGCCGCAATTTGGCGATCGTCGTTCCTACCAGATGGATAGCGCAAACGCGCAGGAAGCGCTGCGAGAGGTGGCGCTCGACATCGACGAAGGCGCCGACATCGTGCTCGTGAAACCGGCGCTGCCCTATCTCGATGTTCTCTGGCGGGTCCGCGAGCGCTTTGGAAAACCGACGGCGGTTTATCACGTCAGCGGTGAATTCGCGATGGTGAAGGCGGGCGCGGAGAAAGGATGTTTCGAGGAACGCGCGGCGGTGCTCGAGATCATGACTTCGCTCAAACGCGCCGGCGCGGATTTGATCGTGACGTATTGGGCCCGCGAACTCACCGAATGGATACGCCAGTAGCGACGCGACGCGCGGAGACGGAAGCGCATTTACGATTGAAGAGGCTCGCCCTTCTTTGGGCCCAGGCGAATGGATATTCAGCCTGCGCGGCTGAAGTGAGTTTGCCGCAATGCCGCTATCGAGCCGATGTGGCGGCGTATCGCGCGCGCCTTCGCGAGCAGACCGTGACCGCAATCTTCGAATGCAAACAGGCGCGGCCCGATTTGCGCCGGGATAATTGCGAGACCGCGACGACGCGCGAACGCCTTCGCTCACTCGCGCGCCGGCGTGAGATTCTCGAAAAACATCTTCGCGTTCACTATCCCACTCTCCGAACCGGTGATTCGCTTTTCGCCGAATACGATTCGCACGATTTCGACGCGATCGCTCACCGCGGTTATCGGCGCGTTTTGCGCGAATCGGCCGCGCTCGAGAATCGGCTCTACGGCGGAACGAAATTCGAGTGTCTCGTCCGCTACCGCTGTGCGAATCTGTTTTTTCTGGTTCTGCCCTACGAATTGTTTCGAGAAACCGATACGCCCGCTGGTTGGGGCGTGCTCGTGGAAAGAAACGGCATGCTCGATCTGATTCATAAACCCGCCTGGCAGGACAACTCGAATGACGCGCAGATTCGATTACTCCAACGAATTGCAGTCGCCGGCACGCGCCAGTTCAATCGCGCTTTCGCTATTACGCGGGAAGACCTCGGCTACGCCTGATCAGCCTCGTTTCGCTACGAGCAGATTGCGGCCGGTCATTTCCTTCGGCTGCGGCAGGCCCAGCAAGAAGAGCAATGTCGGCGCAACATCGGCGAGGATCCCGTCTTCGATCCGAAACTCAGCTGCATCCTCGGCCACGTAGATGAAATGGACGAGGTTCGTTGTGTGCGCGGTGTTCGGCGAACCATCCGGGTTCCGCATGAGCTCACAATTTCCGTGGTCCGCCGTGATCAGACAGGCGCCGCCCAATTTGAGAATCGCCGGCACGATCCGCGAAACGCATTCATCAACTGTCTCCACAGCCTTGATCCCGGCTTCGACGACTCCCGTGTGTCCCACCATATCGGGATTCGCGAAGTTCAGGATGATCAGATCGTATTTGTCCACGCGGGCGAGCACTTCCTCCGTGACTTCACGCGCGCTCATCTCCGGCTTGAGATCATAAGTCGCGACCTTGGGTGACGGCACGATCTTGCGGTCCTCGCCCGGAAACGCGCGCTCGATGCCGCCGTTAAAAAAATAGGTGACGTGCGGATATTTTTCCGTCTCCGCGATTCGCAATTGCGTTTTGCCGGCAGCGCTTACGACCTCGCCCAGAATGTTGGGTAATTGTGCCGGCGCAAAAATAAATGGCGACGAATAGGTGACGTCGTACTGGGTGAGCGTGACGTAATTCACCCGCGGCCAGACTTCGCGCTCGAAGCCGTCGAATTCCTTGAGTAAAAACGCCTGGGAAAGTTGGCGTGCCCGGTCGGCGCGGAAGTTGAAGAAGAACACCATATCGCCATCGCGGACACGTTGTTCGTTCGCATTCGAAAAAATCAGCGGCGGGAGAAACTCATCCGTTTTTCCGTTCTTATATTGAGTGCTCACCGCCTCGGCCGGAGACGTCTCGCATTTCTCACCGCGTCCCAGTACGATCGCGTCCCAGGCTTTCTTGGTGCGGTCCCAGCGGCGATCGCGATCCATCGCGAAATAACGGCCGATAACTGTGACGATTTTTGCGCCACTGTCCGTTAGGCCATCCGCACACGCCTTGAGAAACTCCGCGCCGCCCGTCGGCGAGGTGTCGCGTCCATCCGTAAAGGCGTGAACGAAAATGTCCGTCACGCCGTCCGCGTGCGCCGCATTCGCGAGGGCGATCAAATGCTCGTAATGGCTGTGCACGCCTCCATCCGAAACCAACCCGAGAAAATGGAGGCGATGTCCGCGAGCTTTCGCGAAGGTTTCCTTCGCGACGGAATTCCGCTCCAGCTCGCCGTCGGCGATGGCTTTGTTGATTCGGGTAAGATCCTGGTAAACGATCCGGCCCGCGCCGAGATTCAGGTGGCCGACCTCCGAATTGCCCATCTGCCCTTCAGGCAAGCCAACATCGAGACCACTGGCGCTCAGCCGTCCGCCCGGGTAATCGCGATACAGGCCGACGTGAAATGGCGTCCGCGCCAGCAACGTCGCATCGCCATTTTCTTCGCGCTTCTCGCGGCCGCCCGGATTGATTCCCCAACCGTCGCGAATAATGAGAATGACAGGCCGCGGCACGGGGGCAGTTTCGCGACGTTAGTCAAAACCGACAAGTGGTTTCCCGGTTGTGGATTGACAAGGGCAGGAGCCGACTCCTAGATCGGCGGATGAAGTGGCGCAATCAATTGCTCGCGCTTTTCTGTCTCCTCGTCTTCGCGGCCTTTGGCGTCTTCTATTTCCAGCATTGGGTCGTCCAGAAGCCTTTTGGCGTGATTCTCTTTATCGGTGAAGGACTCGCGCCGGGCCGCATCGCGCCTACTCGCATCTACACCGGTGGCGCCGACAAGCCCCTAACCCTCGACTCCATGCCGCATCTCGCGTTGGTGAGAAATTATTCCAACGACTTCGCCGCGCCGGATCCCGCAGCTGCGGCCTCAGCGATGGCAACCGGAATTCGAGTCGACAGCCACACCATCGGCGCCGAGTCGCGAGGCAGAACGGCGCCCACGCTGCTCGAGCTCGCCCAGCGGTCAGGGCGCGCCACCGGCCTCGTCACCGACGGCAAGATCGCGGCCCCTACCGCGGCCGCTTTCTACGCGCATTCAACCGAGGCGACGGCCCAACTCGAGATCGCACGGCAGTTTGTCGACGTCGCGACCGTGGACCTGGCGCTGGGCGGCGGCGCTGAGGATTTTCTTCCTGAGGCGAAAAGCGGCGCGCGCAAAGACGGCCGTGATTTACTCTCAGAGATTCGCCGGAAAGGGTTCGACATCGCTCGAACCAAAGCCGAGCTCGAAACCGTTCCGGGCTGGCGACGGCCAAAACTTTTCGGCGCGTTTGCCGGCAGCGAGCTCGCTTATGCGGATCACATTGAAGCGCATCACGAACAGCCCAGCCTGCCCGATATGGTTCGGCGGGCGATCGAATTACTTCAGTACAATCGCGGCGGCTATTTCCTGGTGGTGAACGCGAACCTCATGCGAAAAGCCGCTGAGAAAAACGACGCCGAACACACGCTTGCGGAAACAGCCGAGCTGGATCGCGCCGTGGCCGTCGCGCTGCGTTATGCGGGAGAAAATTCGACGATCATCGTCGCCGGCAACGTCGCGCTGGGTGGATTACATCTGAACGGTTCGCCTTTCCGGACCGATCGCGGCATAGCTCTGCTGGGCTTGAATTCCGGAGGCGATCCCTGGTTCTCGTGGGCGAGCGGTCCGAACGGAGCAAAATCGTACGGCAGCGCGAAATTGAATTCGCAGTCGTCACCCTCCCCTGCAGAAGCGCTTCCGTCCGAGCCGCCTCAGGAACCGGCGGCGTTCTACGCGCGGACGGCGCTCGATACCGTCGAGGATGTGATGGTCTTGGGAACGGGGCCGGGAACCAATGCCATCCACGGTTCGATGGACAATACCACGATTTTCAAAATCATTCGCGATCTGCTCTAGCTCCTGTCTGCGCGGTTCTGCTACAAACAGAAAACCCGCCAGTCGGACGAGCCGACTGGCGGGCTTTTGAAAGAGTGTCCCCTTATTCGCTTTGCGGGGAGAGCTGCGGAATAAAGGTGAACGGTGGTGGCGGCGCGAGCGGCGGCGGCGGCGGACCTTCAGCCGGAGGGCCGACTTCAGGGAGATCCTTGCTCTCGCCAACGTCCTTCGAGTCCGCGACGTCTTTTGAGTCGGCGGTAGTTTGTGTGTTCGTGTTCGAGAAATCTCGGTTCGAGGCCAGCAGATTGCCGCGGCTCGGACTGAATGCCGAAACTTCGGCGACCGTAAACGAAGTGTCGCTGTGAGCGGCCGGTGTCCAACGCACCATGACATAACGTCCGGATGTCGCCGGGAAATCGATCGACGCACGCCCCTGCGTCCCATCATCGATCACGGAACCAACTGCCTTCAATTTCGCAATCGTCTTTTCCTCGAGCTTTAACGAACCAGGAGTGTTGTTACCATCAACACCAGGCAGTGATTGGAGCACGTAAAAATCGATTGCCGTCGCGCGCGGCGAATAAACGGCCGACAGGCGCCGCAGAGTCGAGAGTTTGCCGAGATCGACGATCGCGACCGGTGAATTGTCCGTCGGCAGAAAGCCGAAGGACGTGGCCGCCTGATCATCGATCATGTTATTCGCGAGCTTCAGATCGCTGCCGGAACTGACGTAGAGCGCACGGGCATTCGTGCGAACTTTGTAGTTCATAAGAGCAAAGCTCGCCTGCGGGCCGAGATTCGCCTTCGAGGGCGACGAGATTTCGCTCGCCGCATCGGGAACCTTTTGAAGGACGATATCGGAGGCAAAAACGGTCGACGCGGAGACCAGAATGCAACCGGAAAACTTGGCAAACGAAGAGGTGAGTGATCTCATAATTTCCATATCCACAAAACGATGGTAGATCTTTTCCTCGCTGTGGGCAATAAAAATCTTTGCCGCCCAAGCAGATTTTTCGGGGTCCGTTATCCAGGATCCCTTTTACCACGTAATCGGACTATTGTCGTACCTAAATCGAGCTCTTTAGGCCGTTTTGCTGAAAAATATCTCCAGGATTATCCTGTCGAAACGCTTCCGACGTCGACTCCCACCCGGGCAACAACCGTTGATCGCGCGACGGCAAATCGACAGGGCGAAGGGCGTCGCCTTGAGCCTGAGCCCCATCTTTAAACAAGCCTTGTGGCTTCGCTTGTGGATGCGTGCCCCGATTTGTCGTCGCTTCAACGAATCCGGCCTCGGGCACGTAGTGTTCGGCCATTAGGACAGGATCGGCAAAACAAAGAGCGGAAAAACCAATGACCGCAACGAGGATGAGAAGAATCTTGCGGAGGGCGAACGGTTGGATGCTGATTAAAACCATATTCGTTATGGTTTTTACAGCACCCGATGTGCCACGGTTTATCGCATGATCGGACGCGAGTTCGAATCTTCCGACGGTCAGTTACCGAGAAACGAGCGCGCGAAAGCCAGACTTTCCCTGGCGTCGGGATAATCCGGCTGCATTCGCAAGGCTTCTTCGTAATGCGCGACAGCACTTTGGTATTCTCCGAGACGGCAAAGGAGATCGGCGAATTCTTTATGGGCCAGCGGGGCATACCTTTGATTCGGGTCAAGGGAGAGACTGTGTTCGAATCGTGCCCGTGCCTCTTTCAACAGTTCCTTCGCAACCAATGCGCGCGCAAGGCGGAATTCCCAATCTCCATTCTTCGGATCGAGGTGAAGTGCCCGCTGATAATGTTCGATCGATTTATCGGGATCTTTCAGATTGTACCAG
Organism: Chthoniobacterales bacterium; assembly: GCA_035644055.1. Lineage (GTDB taxonomy): Bacteria > Verrucomicrobiota > Verrucomicrobiia > Chthoniobacterales > UBA10450 > AV80. Next base: position 4,890 of record DASQPH010000111.1, on the reverse strand, counting down.
GCGAGCGCGAGGTAAAATTCAGCTTCGGCCAACTTTGGATCGCGCTTGATGGCTTCCTCGTAGCGCTCGATTGCTTCGTCCATCCGGCCCGCCTCATGAAGCGCCTTCCCGTAGTTGAGCTGTGCCTGTGCATCCCGCGGCAGGATTTCTGCAACTTTTGCTGTTCGCTCGATTGCGGGCACCACCCGGCCACCAAGCTGTGCCGCGCAGAGAGCCGCGACCGGGACTACGAGCACAGTCCAGCGCAAACCATGGCGAATCCACGACGGCCAAGCGCGCGGAGCAGGCAAAGTAGAGACGCCCGAGCCATCGATGCCGAGCATAGCGCGCGTTTGCGTCTCACGAACTTTCCAGATGAATCCATCGTAATAGAAATGCAACAAGGCAGACGCGGTGACGACCCCGATGAGCACATGCTTGATGGCTTCAACGGACACACCGGATGTCGTCAATGCAATCGATCCGTAGGCAAGGACGAGTCCTACATAAACACCAATGAGCGATCCGCTCCGACGAAAAACGAAACGCATAAAGCCGTGGATGCTTTCGTCGCGTTCCACCCGGGCCCGGTTATAGATCCAAACGATCGCGAGATATTGCACGTCATGGAATACTTCGAAAAGGGCAATGCCGACGAGGATGTTTTGCACGCCGTTATTGCAGTACCACCAAAAGGCGATGCTGCTAACGAGCAGGGTCATCTTGATCGGGCTTATGACTCCGGAGCTCCGCCAATCTCTCCATTGTCGCCACGCGAAGGCTGCCGTTATCAGCGCCAAGGCCGCGATCACGATGTACTTCAGACCAACGATGAGATCTGGCGTAACCAACGGTCCGCCACTTTCATAGTACAGATCGAGACAAGTGCGAAAGCGCATCGGCGACAGAATTACCGCACCCAGGAACCAGGCGAAACATAGCGCCAGATCTATGCGTGCCCGCGCGGCCGCCTTCCCCGAAGCCTTGGCGTCGTAGATCCGGCAGAAGCCGTATGTCTGCATCATGCCGTGCCAAATTCCCCACGCGAGCGCGACCAGTTGAATCGCCTGGATATTGTAAACTGAAGCCCACACGCAGACCGACAGCAGCACGAGGGGCGCGACTACAAAGCGTATCCTGAATCGGTGGAAAAGCGCCCGATCGCCGTAGGCGCGAATCATGCCGGGCAAGTGGTGACCCATCGCGCCGAACGCACCCACGAAGAGAAAAATATCCTGGGCGCTCCACCGGGCCTGGGCGGCAGTGAAAATTGGGATCAGCAACACCGGTGTGCCGACGAAAAGAAGCAGATCGCGCCACCGATCGAGGATCCACATCGATGGCTTATTCGAAGGTCCGGCACTCGACCTGCCGCCAGCAAGGACGTTGGACGCAATAGAGTTCGCCGGCCGTAACGTCTGCGTCGCCATATCTAGCTTAAATAATTCAAGCGGCCGGCGAAAACAAGCACGGCGCGCGGTTCATTGTTTACACCGTGGGAAAGCAAAAGGCGGGTGGCATCGCTGCCACCCGCCTCTGAATGCTTGCCTAGTTCCTGTTTAGAACTTCTTGGTGAGACTCACGTACCAGTAACGGTTACGGATCGAGTAGAGCGACGTATCGTAGTTGTCGTTAAACGCTCCGAGAACCGCAGGCGGATAACGATCGAAGACGTCGTTGACGCCGACCGTGAGTCTGGTGCCCCACAGCATCCGCTGCCAGATCGAGGCCGTAGCGGCTTCGGTGACTGGCGCGTTCTTGCTGTCCTTGGACTCCTTGACGTACGGAGCGGGTTCCGTTGGCGGCTTGACCCACTCGTAGCTCAATTGGAGGTCGAGGGTGATGTAGCTCGGGACGTTGCGCTTTTCACCGGGATACAGCGTCCCGAAGGCAAAGGGAACGTAGAACGCCGGGTCGTCGCGGAAATCGCCGACATAGTTACCCGTCGCGATAAAGTCGAAGTGTCTCCACTCCCATTCGCCGCGAAGGAAGCCCTTGTTCCACGGAATCGCACCAGGCGCCAACGGCAGGGTGCCGTTGTTGTAGTTTCCGAGGAAGCTGACGAATGGTCCCGTGCCGGGCTGCGATTTCCACGTAAAGAAGTGGTTGTAGCCACCAGAGAAGGTGAACTTGCCCCAATGCTCGGTCGGGAGTTCGTAGACTGCCGTCAGGTCGACACCCCTCACGTTACGCTTGCCAGCGTTACCGAAGCCGGCATCGACGCACAACAGGTTACCCGTGATCGGATCGCGCGTGGTGCCCAATCCGGGGCCGCCGCCGCCGGCAACCAGTCCGCAACCATCTGGGTCAACCACGCCGGTCGTGAGCAGCACTTGCGCGAACGAATCGGCATCGAGGATCAGGCTCGTGGTGTAGAGCTCATAGACGTCCAACGTCATCGTGAAGCCGGGCAGGAATTTCGGCGTCCAGACAACGCCCGCGGTGTAGGCATCCGTGTTTTCGGGAATCAGGTTGGGGTTTCCACCTTCCCAGACGCCGTTCGGCGGCTGCAACGTCGTTCCGGTGACCGGATCGAAGAGGACCGGGAAGTTTTCGAACACAGGCGTGAACAGCGCGTTGGGGCTTGGTGAACGGAAGGACTGACCCCAGCTTGCGCGGAAGGTCACGTCTGCCACCGGCTGATAACGCAGCGACACACGGGGCGAACCCTTGAAGTTTTCGTCCTCATTTTCGTTGACGAAACCCGCCTTGGTCTGCACCGGCGAACCCGTGACAAGAAGGAGGTTGTTGTCCCTGAAACGCTCACGCCGCCAGGCGATGTCCAAGTCGAGCGAACGGACCCAGGGCACGTTCATCGACGAGGTCACGATCGGAACCCCGAGTTCGAAGAAGAAGGATTTCGCGTCCTGACGGAACTTCAGAGCAGGCGACTGGTTAAAGCCAAGCTGATCGTTTGTGACCTGGACCGGATCAGGAATCTGCTTCTGATTGATCTGCCGATGCTCGAAACCACCAGCGAAATCGATGCCGCCATTCCACAGTTTCGGGAAGAGGTGCACATTGAACTTCGCGTCCGCCAGCCAGTCGCGCTCGTAGTAGAACGAGTGGCCGACGTAGGACGCGCCGCCGACGGTGTAATCCAGCGCCGCGGTGTTGTTGTTATAGGCCCGGGTCAATCCGGTGGGCACACCATTGACGTAGGTCGGAGCAGTCCCCGTTGTAGGCGCGCTGACACCGATGAACGGATCAAATGTTCCAGCGTTGATCAGCCCCCGCAGGAACGACCGGCGAGCGTCACCGCTATCGATGCGCTGATAGTTCAACCGCTCGTAAACGTAGCCTGAATCATAGCCGAATCGGGTGATCCAGTCATTGTCCGTAAAGTTGAAATCGCCGTTAATGCCGACGGTGTAGCGATAGTAGTCCTTGTCGAAGAACGACCGCCGATTTTTGAGCTCCTGCTGGAGACGATACGACAGTGAGGTGATGTTAGTGCCGAACGGATTGAAGGGCGAGGCCTGAATCGCCGCCCGATCACCATTGGTCGCACTGCTGAAGGTAAACGGCGCACCGGCTAATCCGTTGTCCTGCTTGACCTTCGAGTAAAGGATGTCGCCATAGAGCTGAAGACCATCGCCGAAGATCTTGTAGCGGCCGGCAACCATGTACATCGCCTTCTCCATCGCCGGGATGGCGGGAGTGAAGGCGCGGAAGTTAAACCGCGAAGGATCCGTGCCCGGCAGGAAGTCGCCCGGGAGCTGGCCGTTCGGCGGGCGGATGCACGGGGGTTGGCCCACCCCACCACAGGGATTAGGATTACCCGCGACCGGCGGCTCAAACCGGCGATAGCTGGAGCCTGCGACCTGGTTGTTCGACAGGTTGATCAGAACGAGCGTTCCGCCGCCCTGAGGCGCTCCTTGGGAAGTCGCCGCTGCCGAAACGGTCACGCGACCACCGAAGGTCGGGCTGTTGCCGTTCTGGCCGCCCCGTCCGGCGCCGGTCGGGTTATTGGAGTTGTCGCCGGTGCCCGCCACTAGAAAGCGGTCGCGCGAATAGAGGTTCGCCCGCGAATAATATTCACCCTCAGCGGCGATCGAGACTTTGCCGTCCAAACCAGTGACACCGCCACGGAGATAAACCTGGCGCACGTGGGCGTCGGTTTCGGTGGTGTTGCCATAAAGGGCGTATAGTTCCGCGCCTTCATACGGCTTTTCTCCCGGCCCGTTGAGCAGGATGAAGTTCACAACGCCGGCGACGCCGTCGGAACCGTAAACGGCCGAAGCGCCGTCCTTCAGAACTTCAGTACGAGAAATCGCACCGATCGGAAGGGCGTTGATGTCATTAAAGTTAAAGGTGCGCCGGCCGTTGACCAGGATGAGGGTATTGGCCGAGCCAATGCCGCGCAGGTTGATCGTAGCGGTGCCGTCGCCGCCGTTGGAAGCGTTTTCCGTGGCCGCGTTACCGACGAAGGACGGCAACTGCCGCAGACCTTCTACCGGTGTATTGGCGCCCTGTTTCTTCAGGACTTCCGCCGTGTAGACCGTCACCGGCAAGGCCGATTCGGTTTCCGCGGTCGGGATGTAGGTTCCGGTCACGTAAACGCGCTCGGTCGTGGCTTCCGCCGGTGCTGGTGACGCTTGCCCGTAGGCACTCGCGGCGATAACGAGAGGAACTCCGACGGCAGCTACGAGAGCTGTGCGGAAGGATCCTAACGTGTGCAGTACGTTTCTTATCATTAGTTTCTCCTATGGTTTGGTTAGGTTTGGCGGTGAGGATTACCGGGGTTTTGGAGGGCTGACAAGCCTTTTTTTCATTTTTTTGAAAATTTTTTGAACGGAGCTGCCCGAGACGATGTCGGCCCAAAGCCCGCTCAAACCTGATTTTCGGCAATTCTGCGAGAATTCCGCCGGTCCAGGCAACACAAAAATGAGAATTTCTTCGCGTCCGCGC
>DASQPH010000110.1:0-17107 GCA_035644055.1 Chthoniobacterales bacterium | reverse complement strand
CAACGTTTCACTCAGGATCGCGATTTTTGTCCCGGGCTGATCGTCCTGCGGGACGAAACTGCGGCCGATGATTGGCTTCACGCCTAACAAGTCGAAAAGATTCGCCGAGACGCGACGGCCATCGAGGCGTTCCGGTTCGCCGACGCCGGTCAGATTGAAACTACGTGGCGCCATCGCCGCCATGCCGCTGAACGAGTTTGCCTGCCGTTGCCAATCGAGAAAGTTCGCGGGCGACGGCGTGTTTTTCGGGAAACCGAGATGGGTCGCGTTCTCCCAAATCACCACGAGCTCGCTCGGGTTTTTGTAAGGCAGGGGGCGGAGGAGGAGCGCATCCACCACGCTAAAAATGGCGCTGTTGGCTCCGATCCCGAGCGCGAGCGCAAGCACCGCGATGGTCGTGAAACCCGGATTCTTTACCAATATCCGAAGCCCGTAGCGCACGTCCTGGCTGAGATCTGCAAACATGTTTGTCTTCCTTTCGGTTCCCATCTGGATCGGATTTTGGGGCACGCGCCGTTCGACGCGTTTCAGCGACGTCGTGAGGACATCGTTTTGACTTAGCTCCCTGAGCACATCCTCGCGCGCCGCTTCCTCCGTCGCGCCATGGCTGAGGGCCTGTTTGTATTGATCGTCGAGATGCTGCGAGAGCTCTTCGACGATCTCCGCCTCGCGCGCCGGCGAAAGCCCGAGACCTTCGAGCCGCTTCCTAATTTCCTCTTTGAAATCAGGCATGTTGAATTCCCGTGATCAGACTGATGGCTTCGACGAACTCGCGCCATCCTTCGCGCTGCGCCTTGAGAATCTTCCCGCCGGCCGGAGTCAGCCGGTAGTAACGACGTCGCCGTTGTCCGGACTTCTCTACCCAGCGGCCGCGAATCCAGCCCCGTTTTTCCAGCCGATAAAGCAGCGGATACAGCGACGCCACGTTGAAACGCAATGCTCCGCGCGAACGCATTTCGATGAGCTGCCCGAGCTCGTAGCCATGCCGTGGCCGATCTTTGACGAGCGAAAGGATAAGCAGCTCGGCGCTGCCCTTTTTCAGTTCCCGATCAAGAATTGCTGAAGCCATATATGACATAGCAATATATGATTTAAACGAATCTCCAAGCGATTTCTGTCTAAACTTTTTTCTGGAGCCGCTTCGCTGGGCGAAGCGCCGGCCTTCCAGTTCACAGTGATCCCACGTCGCCCACAGGGCGACGGCTACAGAAGAAGTTTCGAGGACTACTCTGTCCGTAGCGCGGTCATTGGACTGATCCGCGTCGCGCGCCGTGCCGGGAGCCATGTTGCTACGAGCGTCGCCGCCCCGAGAACAAGCGGCGCGGTTGAGAACGCAATCGGATCGAGCGCGCCCACCTGATACAACATGCCGGAAAGCAATTTCCCAGTCGCCGCCGCCAGGAGCAGGCCGATCACGACCCCGCCCGCAAGCATGACGATTCCTTCGCGGATGATCATCCATTGGACGCCGTTTGGCCGCGCCCCGAGCGCCATTCGAATTCCAATCTCACGCGTCCTCCGCGCCACCGAGTACGCTTTCACGCCATAAACACCCACGATCGCGAGCGCCAGTGCCAGCGCGCCGAAAATGGAAAACAACGTCGCCCCGGCGCGGATCACCCAAATCTCCATGTTCGTTTCGAGATGCTGCGGGAACGTTTTCAACGCGAGGACTGGCAACGTCGGATCGGTTTCGCGCACGGCGCGGCGGATCGCATTCGCCAGGTCGGGAATGTTCGTCTGATTCATCGAGGAAAACTGGACGAAGAAAAAGACGTTGTTCTGGAAGCCGCGCGCAAACGGCAGATAGATCGCGCCGCGCGGCCGTTTTTCGAAAACGCTGCCGCGCACGTTGGCGGCGATGCCCACCACTTCGACTGCCTCGTCTTCCTTGATGTTGGTCTGGCCGCCTCGGCCGATGCCCATCGAATTGCCGCCATCATCGCGCTTCGCCCGCGGCGCCGTGTCCGAGGCGAACTGAATCCGCTGGCCGAGCGCATCACCGTCCGGCCAAAGTTTTTTCGCCAACGCTTCGTCGATAATCGCAACGGGCGGGCCATTCGATTGGGTCGCTTCCGAGATAGTGAAAGTGCGCCCGCGCAGGATTGGAATTCCCATCGTCGCGAAATAATCGGCGCCGACGCCGTTGAAGCGCGAGCTGTAGGCGAGCCCTTCCGCCGCACTTGCGGGCTTGTCATCCTTGCCCACGTGCATGCCGGCGCGCTGAATGGAGCGGCTCAGTGAAACCATTCCGAACGGCGCGGCCGCCGCGATACTGACATGCTGGACGCCGGGCAACGCGGCGAGCCGCTCGCTCAGCGTACGGTAAAGCTGCTCGGCGCGCTGCGGATCGAAGCCGCCCAGGCTCGCATCTACTTCGAGCATCAAGTCTTTTTCAACGTGCAGACCGGTCTCGAGCCAGGCCGCCTTGTTCGCGCCGCGAATGAAGAGCGCCGCCGCGGTAAGCAGCGCGAGCGAAAACGCGATCTGCACGACCACCAGCGGATTGCGCGGCAGAAAACGCCACCGACGTCTCACGACATCATCGCCGGCGTGTTCCTTCAGATCGCCAATCACGCTGTTGCGCGACAATTTCAAAGCCGGTCCGAGCGCGAACGCGACCGTGCCGAGCAAACAGAATCCAAAGGTGACCAGCATCGTCGGCAGATTCGGACCCGCGTTCCAAACCACGTCCAACGGCAACAAACTGCGCATCGAGAGCGCAAGGATCTGCGAAGCCCAAACGCCGACGAGCAGTCCCGCGGCGCCGCCGATGAATGCAAGCAGCAAGCCCTCGGTGAGCAATTGCCGCACGACCCGCCACCGGCTGCCGCCAAGCGCAAGACGAATCGCGATCTCTTTCCGCCGCGCCGTTCCGCGCGCGAGGAGCATGTTCGCGAGATTCAAACACGCGACGAGCAACACCACGGCCGCCATTCCCAGCAGCATCGGCGCGATCGCCGCAAACTCGCTGTCGTCGGGCGGATCGTCGCTGATGGAAAATCGCGAGAGCGGCGCCGTCACAAACGTCTGGTCTTTTTGTTCCACCGGATAGGCGCGTTCCAGATTCGCGGCGACGGTTTTCAGCGCCGCGCCCGCGCTCGCAGCCGTCACGCCCTGCTTGAAACGCCCGATCAGGAGCAGCTGCTCGCTCTTCCGATTGCCCAGTGTTTGCGCCGGATCGTTCGTGTAATTCGGTGCGACGAATTCAAACGCGCTCAGCGGCAGCCAGACTTCCGGCGAAAGGACCGCGAGCGTCCCGGTGAAAGTTTTCGGCAGAACGCCAACGATCGTATACGAGCGACCGTTGATCAAAACCTGCGAGCCGAGAATCGACGCGTCGTGGTTGTGCCGCGTCCAGTAACCGTAGCTCACGATCGCGACCGACGCGGCGTGCCCCGGTTGTTCTTCCTCCAGCGTAAACACGCGGCCAAGTGCCGGCGCAACCCCGAGCACTTCGAAGTAATTTGCCGAGACGAGCGAAGTGAAAACGCGCCGCGTGTTATTCTTTTCGCCGATCCCGATCATGCCGACGTTGAAGCCGGCCACTCCGGAGAAGACCGAGTTCTGCTCGCGGATATCGTTCAGCGTGGGATACGAAAATTCCCGGAACGACTTCGGGTTCTTCGTGTCCTGGGAAAAAACCTGGACCAATTCATCAGGCCGCGCGTAACCCGGCGGCGCGAACAACATCGTGTTTACGAGACTAAAGACCGCAGTGTTGGCGCCGATCCCGAGGGTGAGCACCAGCACAGCTGCGATCGTGAACCCCGGCGCCTTCCAAAGTTGCCGGACTGCGAACCGAAGATCGTGCATCATCTTGCCAGTGTGATGCAGCGACCGGCCTTGCCGGATTCAGCTTTTTCCTGCGCTGCGAATCGAAAATTGTAGCGACGGCTACAAACTACCTGCCGGAACCGGCGCCCATGTTAGTCGATTCCGCACCTTTGGAAATCGTTTCCATCTTCAAGATGTCGGCGGTCGTCTTCGGTCCCTGTTTTACCGCCCAGCCTTTTCCCTGCAAACCTTCCGGCCCCTCGATCTCTGTCCAACTACCGTCACTTTTCCGGACCATGAGTTTCGCGCAGCCATAGTATGCCATCTGATCGCCACCAGGCTCGTCGAAATGGGCGAAGGAAAGCGCCATCGTGCCGTCCGCGATTTGATAAATCAGCAGATGGAAAAGCACGGGCGGCGGGATGTTCGCGCGATCCGTCGAAAAATTTCCGCTCAACCGAACTTCGCTCGCGAGTTTGAGCGCGACTGCATCGTAGGCGCCGCCGAGGTCCGTCTTTGTCACGCGCATCCCGGAGAGTCGCGTGCCGGACACCTGCCCGCGCACCGTGATCCATCCCTCGACTGGTGAAATAAGCAGGCTCTTGTAGAACTTCGGGCTGATCGATCTCTGCAAGACGCGAGTTGGAATTACTTTTAACTCCGTGATCGTCTGCCCCTTCGAGCTCGCAGCCAGGCCGGCCGCTGGATCCAGAAACGCAATCAGAACGAGAATTGTCAGCCACGCTTTCATGGCGCGAGTCTGAGAAATTTGGCCTTCGCAAGCAACCCTATTGACGTTGAGGTCTCGACACCTCAACTGCGATACGGCGTATGGGAAGCAATTACGGGAATATCGTAGCCGGCGTCGTTGAGGAATGACTGGGCGGAGCCTCGATTCAGCTCGCGATGCCGGCTCGGCCCGATGCAAACTCGCAGGATCGGCAGGCGCCATTGGTTCTGACTCGCCGAGGGTTTGCGGGTCTTCGCCGCGTTGAGGCTCGCCACAAGTTCCTTGAGGCTGAAATAGGGGATCAACATCTCACGGCCGGCCCGATATCGCGGCTTGACTGGCGATGTCGGCGAAGGAACAAAAATCATTCTCCATTCCTGTTCCCCTTTGAAGCCCGTGTGCTTGAACGTGGGCACGAAAAAATCAATGATATCCTTCGCCTTGGCTACGATCTCCCCGACAGGTCGCGGCTGAAATCTCGTAAAGGTCGACTCGATCGCGTTTCCCATTACCGACCGTTGTTGGAGTTCTTCGTAGAAAACATTCCAAATTCTAAGAAAGCCGTAGGGCCGTTCGCCCGCATAGTTCTCAAACTCATCCGCATCCAAGCGAATGCTTACACCATTGCCATTCCCGCCGTAAGCGCGCCATTGACTCAAGGCATCGTCCTCTTCACAGAAGCAACAGATATATACGCTCTCGGTCGCCGGCTTCCTTAGGTGGTCCTCGAGCTCCTCTAAGTACTGCTGTTTCTTGGCCGCAAGCGCGGGTTGCCTGCGAATCCGCTGGATCTCCTCGCGAGCGATCTTGGTTCCAAGTGCGAGTTCAGCTTCGTCGTTGCAGAAAAGAGCGTGGGTCAGCCACAGATCGTGCTCGGCAACAATCCCTTTCAATCCGGTAAGATCACTGTAGTGAAAAAAAAGCGGCTTGCCCTCCTCGTCCTTCTTCACCTTCCGAATGAAGTCAACGTGGGCACTGCGAACCCCTTCCAGATAGGAGGAGAGAGCCTTGATATCTCGTGTGGGGCGAGCCGTACCCATCCGGTGCAGTGATTGGAACGCCGATTCCATCATGAATTTGGCGAAACGAACAGGAGAAAGCTCAGCCGATTCCGGCAGAGGGAAAAACCGAGCTAGCGGAGCGGTCGCCCTGATGGAGGGATCGCAATTGACTATTGCACGTGACCCGCTGACTGCGGCCTGCAAATAATTCGGGCGTGCTGAAAATCGAGAGCGTTTCGAAAAGATTTCGCGCAGGGAACTATGGAGTGCGCGATCTCTCGCTGGAAGTGAAGTCGGGCGTTATTGGCCTGCTCGGGCCGAATGGCGCGGGAAAAACCACGTTGATGCAGATGATCGCGACGATCACGCGACCGACGAATGGGCGGATTCTCTTTCACGATCAGGACATCGCGAAGCGGCCTAACGAGTTGCGCCGCCGGCTCGGTTATCTGCCGCAGGATTTCGGCGTTTACGACAACCTGACGGCGACGGAGTTCCTTACCTACTTCGCGGCGTTGAAAGGCGTGCGCTCGAGGCAGCGCGTGATGGAGATGCTCGAGAGCGTGAACCTGCACGGCGTCGCGAACCGAACCGTCGGCGGATTTTCCGGTGGAATGAAGCAGAGGCTCGGGATTGCGCAGGCGCTGATCAACGATCCGGAGTTGGTGATTGTGGACGAACCGACGGCGGGCCTCGATCCGGAAGAACGGGTGCGGTTTCGAAATGTTTTGTCGGAGATCGGGTTTGGGAAACTGGTGATTCTTTCGACGCACATCGTTTCGGACGTGGAATCGATCGCGACGGAGATCGCGGTGATGAAGAACGGTGCGTTGCTCACGATGGCGACGCCCGAAATGCTTTTGCGAATGTGCGAAGGCCACGTTTGGCGGAGCGTCGTTCCTTCCGAACAATTCGATCAGCTCCGGACGACACTGAAAATTTCGAGCGCGGTCCGGAAACCCGATGGCGTGCACATTCGGTTCGTCGGGCCATCGCCGGAGATCGCCGCGACGCCCGCCGAGCCGGAACTGGAAGACGCGTTTCTTTATCTGATGAACTTCGCCGAGGCCGCGCAACCGCCGCCGCTGCCATGATGGCTTCGTTCTCGCGCATTGGCGCCATCGTGGGCGCGGATTTCCGGATCCGGTTTCGGCGCGTGTCGACTGTGATCGTGTTCCTGTTGCTGAGCGCATTTGCCTACGTCTGGATTCCCGCGCCATCGACTGGTCGGACGCTGATTCAGATCAACGAACAGCGCGCCATCTACAACTCCGGCGCAATCGGGATGGGCACGGCTTCGCTCGGGATGATCTTCGTTGGGCTGTTCGGATTCTACGTCATCTCGAACGCGATCCGCCGCGATGTCACGACCCGTTGCGGCGTGATCGCCGCCTCCACTCCGATGCGCTCCGGCGAGTACCTGCTCGGCAAATTCCTCGGTAACCTCGCCTTTCTGGCGACGTTCCTTCTCGGATTCATGCTCAGCTCGATGGCGATGGTGCTGGTTCGCGGCGAAGCGCGGGTCGAGCCGCTCGTCTTCATCGGGCAATATCTTCTGCTCACGCCGCCGGCCATCGTGTTCGTTTCGGCCATCGCGGTTCTGTTCGAATCGATTCGCTGGCTCTCGGGAAAATTTGGCGACGTCGTTTATTTTTTCCTTTGGATGACCGTGATCGGTCTCGTCGTTGGAAACGAAGCCAGCCATGGCAAAATAAGCTGGGCGCGCAGTTTCGATTTCACCGGCTTCGGATTCATGATCGATCAGATGCAGCACACGCTGAATACTCATTCGGTCTCGATCGGCTCGTCCTCGTTCGATCCGACGAAACCGACGATCATCTTTCCCGGACTGACGTTGACGCGTGAATGGGTCGTTCCACGTCTCGTTTCGCTCGTGACGCCTCTTCTCTTGCTCCCCGTCGCGGCGCTGTTCTTCCACCGCTTCGATCCGGTCCGAACCGGACAGGTCTCCGGAAAAGGCCGGCGGAATTGGCTTGGCAAAATTCAAAATCTCTTCAAACCGCTGAGCCGCCGTTTCGTCGCCTTGCTGGAAATCACGGGCTGCGGCGGCTCGTTCCTCGGGGCGATGTGGATCGACGCGGTCCTGACGCTAACCCTGATCCCGTTTGCGTTCGTCGCGCTGGTCGCCATTACGATTATGAACCTGGTCGCGCCGCCGGCCGCGACTCTGCCGGTCGTGTTCGCTGTCCTGGCGATCATCGTCTCGGATGTCGCGACGCGGGACGGCCGCGCGGGAACGCTGGCGAGCGTGCGCTCGATCCCACGCCTGCGAGAAAATTACCTCTGGTGGAAGCTCGGTTCGACGTTGCTCCTTAGTCTGCTTCTCTGCGCCGCGCCTCTCTTACGAACGATCTCGCATGGACCCGTCGCGCTGGGCGCTCTTTTCTGCGGCATTGTCTTCGTCGCTTCAATGGCCACCGCACTTGGCGTCGTGACGGCGAACCCGAAGACGTTCATCGTCGGCTTCCTCACTTTCTGGTATGTCGTCGTGAACGACAAAGGACTCACGCCGATTCTCGATTTCGCCGGCTTCTTTGGTCACTCGACTGCGAACACGATCGCGCTCTACGCAGTGCTGAGCGTGATTGCTCTCGCGATTGCGCAATCGCTTTACCGCGTTCGCCTGGCGCGCAACTAAGCGGCCACCGACGGCTGTTCCGCCGATTGCGTGACGCGCAAGCGCTGCGACACGATCACCATGTCGGACGCGGCTTCGCCGATCTGGAAAGTTTCTTCGAGCAGCGGTGCGTTGAACGACGCCTGGAGATCAAGACGGAAAAGCGATTCGGTCAGCGCCTGGCGCACTTCGTAAAACAACCGATCAAAGATTTCGCCGAATTCCGAGTCCAACCGATCGCGGAACTGCTGCTGCGAATCGCCGAGCCGCTGTTTGAAATCTTTCATCACACTCGTCCGTCGCCAGAACAAACCGACGACGACGAGAAAAATCCCGGTCCCGAGAAAAATCCCACCGGTGATATCGAGCCAGAGAACCGGCGACAGCGCGGCTACGACAACGCCAAGCGCGGCGAGCAAACTTCCCGCGACAGTCAGCTTCCGCACATCAGTCGTCTCGGCGACTTTGCCGCGCAAAATATTTTCGTCGATGCGGACCCCATCCAGCTTGCCCTGCAATTTCTGGAGCGTCCCGAGCTGATCGCCGGCTTTCGGGAATTGGACATCGGCCCGAATCCGTTCCTGCCGGCGCGCGATGCTCTGGTTCAAGTCCTCCATCATCGTGCGCATCTCGTTGAACAAATCCATCGAGACCTGCGCGGCCTCGGCTTTGATTTCCTTGCGCGCGGAGCGTTCGAATCCCGACTTCAAATCGTGGAGCCACGCATCCGTGCCCTTGTCACGGAGGAAGGGAACGGCGCGGCGGACCAGTTTCCCGACCCGCAACCCGCGCGCGAATTCGTCCTCCGATTGTCGCGCCAGGGTAGTGTAGGTCCCGGCCAGTTTATCCACGATGAGCTGTTTGAGTCCCTTCGCCTTCTCCTCGCGCGCGTCGACCTGGCAGAGCAATCCCTGATAAAACGCCCGCTCGTCTTCGACCGCGATTTTTTCCGCTCGCAAGTGCGCGAGTAGTCGGGTCATGACCGAGCGGATGGTCTGGTACGATTGCTCCACTTTCATCCGCCACGCTTCGCCGCACGCGATCGTGGTTTGGAGAAAATTACGGAACTCGACGAACGCGTTCTCAGGAATACCTTCCATCTCGCGTTTGGCCGAAAGAATGAAAACGTGCGGATCGTCGACCTGCCGTTCGTGCGCGTACTGGCGCACGTGTTCGAGATTCGTCGTTAGCTCTTTTTGGCTCGCCCGATCCGATTGCTGAAGCACGAACACGATTTTCCGGTGCCATTGCTTCTTAATCAGGGTGAGCAATTCCCAAGCGGATTTCGTGTGCGGATTCACCGCGGAAAAAACGAAGACCACGAGGTCGCTCTGCGGGATGTAATTCTCCGTGATCGTCTGGTGATCTTTCACGATCGAGTTCGTGCCGGGCGTATCGACCATCGTGATTTCGCGGAGCACTTCCTTCGGCAACGCGATGCGCTGCCAGGAATCGCCGAGCGTTTCGATCCGGCGCTCGGTTCCGTAAACCAGCTCCTGAATGCGGACCGTGCATGGCCCCGGTGCGACCTCGCAAACATCTTCGCGCAAAAGCGCGTTGATGAAGCTGCTCTTGCCCGCTTTGACTTCACCAACGATGACGAGCAACGCCGCGGACTGAAGATTCGTCAGCCGCGTGCGCAAGATCTGGGTCGCTTCAATATCCGCGCTCCGTTCCGCCAGCCAGAGAGCGCGCTGGAGTAAATTGCGCAGCGTCTCGAACTGTTTTTTAAGTTCCGGACTGAGAATGCGCGGCGCCGAATCGCGGCTTTCCGTGCCCGGCTCGGATTGCAATTGCTCGAACTGACTCATGCGCCGCGATCATATCGCGGCGGTCTCATGCTGCCCACAAATTTCGTTATGAAAATTCGAATTTCGGATTTACTCGACGGACTCTGGGCTTGCGCCATCCTCCATCCTCTATCCGCCATCCTCGCTTCTATTTCAGCACCGCCTGATGGAACTCGTGCCAGTCGTCGAGGTTATTCAGGTTCACCGCGTCTTTCGCCGCCGAGGCGTCGTCGGGAATCCCGCACTCGCCCACGATTCTTTTGCGCGTTTCGTCGTCGTGAATGTAACCGCGCACCGCCGCGTTGTGTTTTTCGATCGCTTCCGGCGTGAGCGTCTTTGCGTTCTTCTTCACCCAGGCTTCGAACTGCGGATACGTCGGCTTGTTTTGCTTGATGAAATCCTGCACCGCCGCCTCATCGAGACCGAGCGCGGCGCAAGTCATCGCGTCATAACCGCGTCCGATTCCCGGATAACCGGCCGCGAGTTTCCCCTGTGATTCCAACGAAACCTTCTGCCAAAGCCGCGGAAGATGGAGCACGCAGAGCGGCCCGGCCATGCCCGAACTGATCAGTGGAACGTATGTGTCGCCCATAATGTGAGCAGGATAAAAAAAGCGCCGTCGAAAGACAATCCTGTTTCCTCAAGAGACCGGGCGCCTCAAACGTGAGAGGTCCAGCGCTCGCCCACTTCTATGTACGGATCGCGCCAATCTTGACGGCTTAAAGCCGTCAAGATCTGAGTGAGCCTGGCGATTGCTTGACCTTGCTCCGCTAACTGAAAGGCTGCTCTATGCAAGCGTGACCAAAAACGAGGCCGAAAAAGCATTGCTCGAAACCAAAATCGCAATCGAAAACACGATCAGGTCAGCCATCGAACAGGAGGGACGAATTGCCTCGCGACTTGATCAGATACTCATAACGCTTTCGACGGGATCGTTGATATTTCCGATCGCATTTGTTAAGGAATTATCACCTCATCCGCGCTGGCTGCCGCTCCTCTTTTCGTCTTGGATTGCTTTCGGGATATGCATTGCTCTCGTTATTAACGCGATGCAAAACGCCCACAGGTTTGCTCGGGATGTTGCGGTAAAGCGGTCTAACGAACTTCAGAATTTCATGACTGAAACAGTCACGCCTATTTCGAAAATGCCGAGGCAGAATTTCAAAAGATTTTCGGCGACCGTACATATGCGTCTTTTCTAACGACAGCGACAGTGCGAGAGAGTAAGGCTGTTAAGCGACTCAATTTTTTGGCAAGCGTTGCCTTCGCAACCGGGCTTTTTTTCTCCTTGCCTTCGTTGGCCTGAACCTGTGAGAGCACGGTCAATGAGTTCCACCTAACGCGCCAGGCAATGCGCCGACAATATTAGTTGGCCAAGATTTTTCCCTCTCGCCTGCCCGGCTTCCCCTATTCACGATCCTCAATCCTCCATCCTCGCCTTCCTTTCTGCGGCGTCCACCGTCACCTTGAGGTCTTGCAACAACCCGCCATGAAGCCCGTAAATCCACCCGTGGACGGCTAGTTCCTGGCCGCGCGCCCATGCATCCTGCAGGATCGTCGTCCGGCAGACGTTGCTCACCTGTTCGATCACGTTCAATTCGCAGAGGCGATCGACGGCCTGCGTTTCGGGAAGATTCGAAAGGGATTGTTCATGCTGTTGGCGAACATCGTGCACATGCCGGAGCCAGTTATCGCTTAATCCCAGCCGCTCTCGCCGGAGCGCCGCGCCCACCCCGCTGCAACCGTAATGTCCGCAAACGATGATGTGACGCACCTTCAGGATATCGACCGCGAATTGCATCACCGACAAACAATTCAGGTCCGTATGGACGACGAGGTTTGCGATGTTGCGATGAACGAATAACTCGCCCGGCGCCAGCCCCACGATTTGGTTCGCCGGCACCCGGCTATCCGAGCAACCGATCCAGAGATATTTCGGCGCCTGTTGCTGCGCCAGCTCCAGAAAAAATGCCGGCTTCACCTGCCGGATGCCCTCGGACCAGGCGCGGTTTTGCAAAAAAAGGTGATCCAGTGTTTCCATTTTTGGAGACTACATCATTTTGGGATACCAGGTGAATTGAGGGCGAGAATTAGGGATCGAGAATCGAAAGTCGCGCGGTAAAAATAGAGCAGTGAGGACCGACGAAGCGGCGGCGGGGAGCGCCCGATCCGGCTTGATAAACGAACACAACCTGATACTTCCTTCGTGCCCTGACGCCGCGACCGCTCATCTTCATTTCCGCAGTCAGTCGCGAGCTGAAAAGCGCCCGGCAACTCGTGGCCAATACGCTGACTTTTCTCGGCTATCAGCCGGTTTGGCAGGACATCTTTAGCACCGAGACGGGTGATCTCCGGGTCTTGCTGAGCCAGCAGATTGATCAATGCAAAGGAGTCGTTCAACTGGTCGGACAATGTTATGGCGCGGAGCCGCCCACGGCTGATGAGGAGTTCGGCCGAACAAGCTACACGCAATACGAAGCCCTGTACGCGCGAAAGCACGGGAAGAAAGTCTGGTACTTGTTCATCGACGAGCGTTTTCCTGCCGACGTTTGCGAAGTCGAGCCTCATGAATTGCGCGAGTTGCAAGCTGCTTATCGCCGTCGCTTGCAATCTGAGACGCATGTTTTCCATCCGCTCACCAGCAGCGAGGCCTTGGAAGCTGGGGTTCTCAAGCTCCGCGACGACCTCACGCACCTGCGCCGCGGGGTCAAACGATGGGCCTTCGCCGTGATTGCGCTTCTCCTTTTCCTGGGAGTAGGCACGGTTTGGCTCGTGCAGGCGCAGCGCCGGCAAACTGGCGTGATTCAGAAACAGGGCGAGCAGGTTAGCGTAATTGTCGAGCGTTATCAGAAGATGCAGCAAGCACTCGTCCGCCTGGCTGATGTCGAAGCCCAGTCAAAGGCGCCCGGCTCCAAGGCGTCGCCGGAGGAACAACGAGCTAATGCCTACGGTCTTCTGGAAAGGGAGCTTGGCCTTCCGGCCGGTTCATTGGCGAAAGAACTTCCCGGGTTCGCGCTGGAACTTTACAATCGCAGCGATACAACCCCTCTCATGCGCGCGCGGGCCGCTTACGCTCTCGGTCACTTTGAGGAAGCGGAGCGGCTCAGTCTGGAAGGCGCGAAGCAGGACCGGCAAGGTTACGAGTCTGCCCAGGCCGTGCAAGAGGGTCGGCGCAAGCACGCGATTGAGGGCTATGAGCTGGCGGGCCAATCGGCCCAGAAGCGAATCCAGTATGCCGAGGCGCTCGCGCACTTCCGCGAAGCTGAGAAGCTGACCGATCGCGACCGGACTCCGGAAGATTGGGCGGAAGTGCAATACGCGATTGCCGATCTGTTAATTGATCAGGGGCATTACAATGACGCGGAGAACATACTGCGAAGTGTTGTCTTAGTTCGCACCCGCGTCCTGGGCCCTGAGCACCCCGACACGCTCAAGAGCCGTGGCCGCCTGGATGGTGCTCTTTGGAAAGAATACAAATACGTGGAGGCGGACGCGGATTCTCGTGCGCTGATCAAGCTGGAAGAAAAGGTCCTGGGGCCGGAGCATCCGGATACACTTTCAGCTCGAAGCGTTCTCGCCAATCTTCTGCGTGATCAGGACAAGTTTGCCGAAGCGGAAAAGGAAGACGCCGAGTTAATCAAGCTGAGAGAGAAAGTGCTGGGGCCCGAGCATCTCGACACCCTGAGGAGCCGTAACAACCTGGCCGCTGAGCTTAATGATCAGGGCAGATTTAGCGAGGCGGAAGCGCAATATCGCGAGATAATCAAGGTGAGAGAGAAGGTCCTGGGACCCGAGCATCCCGATACGCTCTTTACCCGCAATAACCTGGCGGGTGTCCTCGATGATCAAGGCAAGTATGGCGAGGCGGAAGCGCAAGACCGCGAGCTGATCAAGATTGAAGAAAGAGTAATGGGCCCCGAGCATCCCGACACGCTCTGGAGCCGCAACAACCTTGCTGTAGCTCTGAATGACCAGGGCAAGTATGGCGAGGCAGAAGCGGAAGCACGCGCGCTGATCACGATTCAAGGAAGAGTAGTAGGACTCGAGCATCCGGACACGCTCTTGAGCCGCGCCACGCTGGCGAGAGCGCTTTATGGTCAGGGCAAGTATGCCGAGGCCGAAGCAGATTTTCGCGAGGTAATCAGGCTCCAGGAAAAAGCACTCGAACCCCAGCATCCCCAAACCCTGGATTCCTATTACTACTTTGCCTCTGGATTAAAGAGCCAGAACAAGCTCGGGGAAGCGAAGGAGTTTGCCCGGCGAGCGGCTGAAGGCGCGCGCAAAGTCCTCGGGCCTAATCATCCTTCCACCCGAAAATACGAAAAGCTCCTGGCAGATTTGGAAACCAGGAAGTGACGGCCAGTGCCAAGGGCGGCAGTGAGAACAGCGTTCAGTAAGAATCGCTGCGAAAATAAACTCCGTCCATCCGACAATATCCTGACCCTCCCTGAAAGAGTGATCGATCCTACGGTCTAGCTGCCGAACGCCTTCGCGTCGTCTTCTTCGAGCAGATCAAAGATGCGTTTGTCCGCGGAAAGGCTCGCGCCATAAAAGCCGGTAAAGCGCGCTCGCATATCGTCCGGCACGTTTGCGACCGTCGCTCTTTGCAGCCTCAGGTTGAGCAAACGATTCTCCGCCCGCGGACGTCGGTCGGCGAGCTCTGTCGCCAAAGCTTCTTCGTTCTCGGCGTTGCCCACTCGCTCGACGAACTCGTCCACCTCCATTCCAAGATGCCGCAGGACGAGCCCGCTCATTCCAGGCCCGAGGTGGTACTGCCCGATGTCGCCGCCAGGCAACTTTGCCCGGGCGATATCGATCATGCGCGGCAACATGCACAACCCGCCCAACTCTTCTCGTGGCGAGCGAGGCGACGCTTTCGTCAGATCGATCGGCTTCATCCTTCCTTCTTACTTCTTAATTCTTACTTTAGGAGATACGGCCAAAAAACGATTCCGCCAATGACAGCGGCCGCGGCCGCCGTGAGGAGCACCGCTCCCGCCGCGACATCCTTGGCGTCGCGAACGAGCGGATGAAATGACGGCGACGCGGCATCGGCCAGGAACTCGAAGGCGGTGTTCAATGCTTCGGCCGTCCAGACAATGGAAATGGCGAGAATGATCCAGCACCAATCCGCCGCCGAGATCCGAAGAAGAACGGCAGCGGCCAAAACCACGACCGTGGCCGCCGCGTGAACCCAGGCATTATGCTGACAGCGAATCATTCGCAAAATGCCCCGGATCGCATGACGAACGCTGCGAATGCGGCCGGTGAACTGAAAGGTCTTTCCGGAATGAGAGTCCTCGAGCGTCATAAAAAAGGATACCGGCGTTGTTCCACCTTGTCGTCATGATAACCCTTGGATCCGACGGCCCGCGCCAGATCGCTGCGCGGATTATCTCCGGCCTTGAGCCGATCGAGCACGTAACGAAAATCGTAGCGCGGTTTCCAACCTAACTCCTGGAGCGCTCGCTCATTCACGTAAACCCGGTCGATGCTCGGAAACATCTTCCAACCGCGGCGCGCATACTCCGCTTCGTAGTCGGGAAACTTCCGCTTCACAACATCCGCAGCGTCCATCCGCAAATCTGCTAACTCATCGCGCTGGAACGGAGTTGTCGCGCTAATGATGTAGCGACCGAAACCGATCGCCGCCGCTCGCTTGATCGCGAGCAGATGCGCTTCGACGACGTCGGCAATCTCCACCCGCCGGTGGAGAAACTCGTTCGCTTTCACGTTCCCTTCCTCATAGCTCTCGCGAGTCGCCGCGTTGTCGTCTTGTTCAGGAAAGAAACGCGATGTTCTCAGGACGACGCACGCCAGCCCGTGCTTTCGGTGAAACAATTCGCATAAATCTTCCGCCGCGGCCTTCGTCACGCCGTAGATGTTCCTTGGAATCGGCCGCACCTCTTCGGTAATCCACGCCGCGGGGGCTCCCGGTGGCGGCGTGAGGGCCGACCCAAAGACGCTGGTTGTGCTGGTAAAAACAAAAGACCCCACGCCCTGCGCGGCCGCTTCCTCCAAAAGATTGAGCGTGTCGGTGATGTTCGTATCGACAAACTCCTGCCGGCCATGAGTAACCACGTGAGGCTTATGCAGCGTCGCGGTATGCAGGACGACATTCACATTCTTCATGCATTCCTTCACGGTCGCGCGATCGATGATTGATCCGACGCGATCAGTAAACGGCGACGCCAGGATATCGAGTCCAATGATTTCGTGAGCCACCTCCCGTAGCGTTCGCATCAGCGCTTCCCCGAGATGGCCCGCGCTTCCCGTGACCAAAATCTTCATCTGCTTCCGGCTCTTCGCACGGGAACCCGCAATGACGCCTAACGAGACACGGCCTTCGCCGTTCTCCGGCGCGGGCGCTGCTTCGCGGAGACTGAGCGAATAACGAGCTTTCCGCGTCCAGTTGTTGGTAGCGGTGCACGGGCTCGCTCGGCGGCGAGACTAAGGAGAGTTTGAACTTCCTTTTGCGCCAATCTCTCTGCCGAAGGCAAACGAACGAATCGCGTCTGTCTCCCCGATCCTGACAGAATCCTGGCCGGGTCGGGCAGACTGGCGCCGTGGATGAAGCACAAGCCGACGCCATTGGCGGCGGCGGCGATGGAGAGAAAACAATCCGAAGGACGTTCGCCAGCTCCATAGCCGATGACAAAAAAGTTGTAGTTGTCGTATGCAAGTTCGTTTGCGGTAGGAAAGCGCTTTCGCAACGCTTTGCGCACGGCGCGGATCGTTTCCTGATGCTGCGGCTCAAACTTGCTGATGAAACTTTGCAACTGCTCTTCGGCGGATTGCGAACTCTTCGAGACGCCTTGGACTTTGCCTGTCATTTAGGCGGGTTCCAGTTTCCGGGCCCGTACCAATCGTTCACTAACTGGCCCATCAAATCTACGTTATCCTGGGTCTCAAACGCATAGACCATGATACCGGCGTAGCCTTGATCTATCAGCCATTTGACGTCCTGGTCGGGATTCGGAGATGCCTGGTGTGACCAGAAACCGAGAGAGAGCTGGTTCTTGTTCAGCTTGTAATCGGTGTAAGGTGGCAAACGGTCATTCGGCGGGCCGCCATATCCCATCTCTGCCCCATAGGTGAGATTGCCCGCGAGCGTGTGCCCATCCCATTTTGCCTGAAAATAGTCGCTGTCGTCCCAAAGAGCTTTGGAGAT
>DASQPH010000109.1:0-2775 GCA_035644055.1 Chthoniobacterales bacterium | reverse complement strand
CGAGGTCACGACGATCGAGAACGCGGCGACGATGTAAGTCAGGATATTTTTTCTGTTTTTCATAATATGATTTTCCTTCTTGTTTTGGGTTTGTGGCCCTCGTTCCGGTTAATCCGGAGACTCAGATCGTTTCCCATTCCTTCCCGAAAGTTCGCGCCCCGTTGCAAAGAAAATTGGAATCTCGCGCGCTTTCGCGCCGCCAATCATTTCGGCGCGCGTGAGCCGAAGATCTTGTCGACGCGCAGGTCGCCCAGTTTCAACTGCCCGTAGCCCGGATATCCGCCGATCTCTTCCCTGCCTGCGAGCAGTTGTTGGAATTCCGGAACGCTACGAACTGGGTCCCACACCGGATCGATTTTGAGTCGGTTCAGGGAGACGGCGATGCCTGCGGGAATGGAGAGTAAATGGCGCAGGGTTTTGACAGCTTCGGGTGCCTCGCCGGTGTGCGCCTGGACTTGCGCCAGTCCGACGGCGAAGGAGGGGCCGCCGAAAGCATCCTTCTCGATCGGCAACCATTCAGCCGCCTGATGAGCCATCCGCAGGGCGTCAGCCTTGCGCCCAAGGGCGAGATAAACCCAGCTTAATTGTGTCATCGCGAAGCCGTCGTCCGGCCGCTCGCGCAATCTCGCCTCCATCAGTGCGCAGGCTTCTTCGCTCTCGGCTTTTTCGCCCGCCGCATCCCCCGCCAGCACACGAATCGCCACCCGCGCCACAAGTCGCGAGACACGCTCCCTCGGATCATCGTTCTCGTTCTTCGCATGCTGCAAGGCGCCGGCGAAGTCTCGTTCCAGGACCTGAAGATAACTGAAGTCTTCGATGATATTCGAGACGCTCCCGCGGACCGCGTTTGTCGTCAGGGTGACACCGGACGGCAGAGAGCCGATGACACGCCTGGCTGCGTCGGTCCGCCCGTCCCCATTGACACAGCTGAGGAACAAATTGCGCAGTCCCACCTGATTGTGGGGGTGGAGCGTGAGTGAACGGGACGCGGCCCGCTTTGCGTCGTTCCACTGGCGCAGATTGACGTAGCTGGCGGCAATATTTGCCGGAATGGCCTCGTCCCGAGGGTCCAGTTCTTCGGCCCTGGCCATCTCGACCAGCGAGCGTTCCCACTGCCCCATCCGCCGATAGACGTAGCCGGAAAACTTTCTTGCATCCGCGTGATTCGGCTGGAGTTCGAGGGCACGTTGGAAGGCCGGAAGAGCCTGCTCATATTCCCGGTGGCCCATATAATGAAACAAGGCGAGTGAGACGTGCGATTCTGCGAAATCGGGCGCGATCGCGAGCGCTCCATCCACGAGCGTCTTCACCTCCTCCAGTTCGACTGCCGTTAGCGGGCTCACCACCCAATGCCACCAGAGCCGATTGCGGGCGAGGCGTGCGGCTGCGAGAGCGAAACTCGGGTCAAGACTCAAGGCCCGCCGGTAGAAGTCGGCAGCACGATCAAGCGGTTCTGCATTTGTCAGGCTTTCGCCCCGTCGCTGTTCATACTCCCCTCTCAAAAACAAGTCGTAAGCCTCTGGATCGCGTGTGGCTGCCGCTGCCAGCACGACCGCTTCGCTCGCCGAGAGCTTCGCGCGCAAAGCATTGCCGATTTCCTGCGAGATTTCGCTTTGGATGGCGAAGACGTCTCTCAAGTCGCTGTCGTAGTTTTTTGTCCAAACGCGCTTGTCCGAACGTGCATCAATGAGCTCAACGTTTACACGCACTCGCTCGCCATCCTTTTGCACGGTTCCTTGCAGAACCGTGGCGACACCGAGTTCTTTCGAGACGCTCCTCAAGTCCCTGGGCTTACTCCCGTACTTCTCGGTGGAAATCCGCGAGATGACCTTCAGGTCTGCCACACTCGCGAGCTTGGTCAGGATCTGGTCCTGAATACCTTCGGCGAAGTGGGGGTTGCCTTGGTCGGCGTTTAGGTTTTCGAATGGGAGGACCGCGATGCTTTTGGCAGGAACATTCGCGGGCAATGCGTGTTCCTGCGATCGTCGGAATACCGGGAACGCGACTGCGCTGGCTAGCGCGATGACCGCAGCAGCCAGTGCCAGACGACGCGGGGTCTTCCAGCGATCGAGCATCTGTGCGCGGCAATCTTGCAATTGCGACGTGAGTGCACGTACATCCGGGCGCGCTGCCGGTTCGCCGGCGAGCATCGACGCGAGCAGCGACATAAGGCGGCTTGGAACACGTGCCGCCTTCAGCTGTTCGATCGGCAGAGCTCGCGAGTGCTGGCTCGTGCGGATCTGTTCGATGGTCGTGCCTCGGAAGGGCCTATTGCCGGTAAGCAGATACCAGAGAGTTGCGCCTAACGAATAAATGTCCGAGCGAACGTCGACCCGCGCATCAGTGAATTGCTCCGGACTCGCGAAAGCCGGCGTGCCGACAAATCCTCCGTGCGTTAAGCCCATCGCATCCGGCTTTTCCACAAGTGCTTTCGCCACGCCGAAGTCGATCACCTTTACGACGGTCTCAGCTTTTTCGGCTTTGCCGGGATTCGAATCGTTCGCATCCGGCGCGGCGGCAACCAACATCAAATTCGCCGGCTTCAAATCCCGGTGCACCAAGCCTTGCTTTTCCGCTGTCGCCAGTGCGCTGCTGACCTGCAAGGCAATGTCGATGGTCGTGAGCGCGTCGAGCGGCCCGGTGCGGCGAACACGCATCTCCAGCGTTTCGCCTTCCACCAGTTCCATCGCGCAAAAGCATTGCCCGTTCTCTTCGCGGATACCGAAATGGTAAACCGTCGCGATATTTGGATGCCGCAAAGATGCGGCTGTCCGT
>DASQPH010000108.1:0-39349 GCA_035644055.1 Chthoniobacterales bacterium | reverse complement strand
CCAGTCCGCCTAAGGACGGACTCGCCGTGGCGAGCATCCAACGCTCAATGTCGAATTCAGAAAAGAATCTGCGGATAGAACCGCAAAAAAGGACCGCGGCGCAGAGTTTGAACAAAATAATTCCTACAGCCGTAGCGGTCTCTAAGTCTCGAGCAGAGGCGGTCTATTGCCCTGGCCCCTTAGCATACGCCCGCGTTGCGTCCAGAGCAGCGCCAGGAAGGCGATGACTCCGCCGAACCACGTGGCGGGCTCGGGGACCGGGACCGGCTCCCCAGGAACAATCTCGCCGTCCAGGCCGGGGCTCCAGTTCGCGGTGCCAAGAAACGTCGAGCCAGAGTCGGAATAGAATTGGATTGCATTTAACTGGGCGTTGGTGAGCCCGGTGGGATCGAAACCGAAGTAGAGACGGTCCACCCCGGAGATTGCGGTGGGGGTGTAATTATAGATGCTGAGCGTGCCAGTCCAGGTTTGGGCGCTGCTGTTGGCGAACGCGATGGTGCTGGCGAAATTTCCAAGGTCGATGATCGAGTTGCTCTGAAGGGTCAGGGCTCCAATGCCGGCGGTGTTATTCGTAGCGCCGTGCTCCGAATGTCCCGCAGTCTGGAGGGAGGGGACGGTGGAACCCATGCCGTTGAGAGTCAACGGCGCAGCATCATTGATGCGGTCGGTGCCTCCGTGGCTGCCGAAAACCAGGGAGCCTCCGGAATTAACGGTGATGCCGGACGTCCCTCCAAGTGCGTTGAGTGAGTCGGCAGTGAGCGTTCCGACGTTGACGATCGTGGCGCCGGTAAAACTATTGTTGCCGCTCAAGACCACTGGGCCGGCTCCGATTTTCGTTATACCTCCCACGCCGGAGATCGTGTTAGTGAAGCGGGCCGGCGCGGTGCTGGCGAGGGCGTTGGTCAGGGAGACATTGCCATCGAGGACAATCGCTCCGGAAAAAACGGTACTAGTGGCGGAGAGAGATGAAGTCGTCCCCAGGACCAAAGTCCCTCCACTCCCTGAAGCGACCCGGACTGGATAGACGGCGGTAAAAACAGCGTCGGTCGCCACCAGGGTGGCATCGCCGCCTCCGGCACTGCCGAGAATGACCTGATTTGTCGACGCACCGAAAGCGGTTTCGTTGAAAAACACGACCGCGCCGCTCGCGACAGTGGAAGTGCCAACAAAGGTCGAAGCGGTCGTGGCCGCGAGACGAATCTGGCCGAGGTTGATAGTGTTGTTGACGTTGTTAAACGTAATGTTGCCAGTCCCCGCGATCGGGACGCCAATGAGGATCGCACTGTCCTGAGTGCTGCCGCTTGTGTTCGTGACCGCGAGATTATCGGCGAGCATGAGAGGGAATTGGAAGCCGCTGATCTGGAGCTGGTAATTTCCCACGGCCGGATTGACGTTGCTGATCAGCGCCCCGTTTCCGTTATTATTCATTATCAGGGGATTGGAGAGGCGAACGTTCCAGGTCTGCGCGGCAGTGCCGGCGAGGGAGAGCGTTCCCACGGTCAGACCGCCCGGCACATCGTGGACCGTCACCATCGCGGTCGGGTCTGCAACCGAAGGGCGGAAATCGGCGACGACCCCGGCGCCATTAGGGACCGTGGCTGGACTCCAGTTTTCGGCAGTCCTCCACGAGCCGAAGCTAGGACCGATCCAAGTGGCGTTCGTGTTGGGCGCGGCCGGAGAAGCGAGTTGGGCCCGTGGATTTACTTGCAGGCTCGAGCCCTTGCTACTGGTCGGGGCATCGACCGCCGTGGACGGGGATCTTGACCCGCCGGCAATATCCGAGAGAGCGTAGGAGGTTGATCGCGCCGCGGCAAAGAAATCGGTGGAACCGCTGGGCCGCGCCGGGATGGATTCATTCAGCGAGCTGTAAGCGAACGAGAAAGCCGGACTGGCAGAGGCCGGTTGGAACGAAAGCACCGCATCGGTGGGAAGCGCGGCTGACTTCTCAACGTCGCGCGCGGGCAGCAGGGGCTTGGGAGCATCGGCGGGCGGACTCGCGGAGTCATCGGAGAACCAATTGGCAGGCTGAATACTGCCGAAGTTGACCGAGGTGAGCCAACTATTGTCGGCGACGACAATGCCACCCGCGCAGACCAAGAGAAGGAGATGGATGAGACGTCTCCTCCCTTTGTTACCCGGTTTCATGCGGCGGAGATTTCACGGACATCGAGGAAAGATGTCAATGAAATTACTAGAATTATTTGAGAAAGATTATTCCAGCGTAAAAACAGGGAGAATATTTGCGCCTAAGCCGAACGGAGCGTCTCCTCGAACCCTCATTCGGAAGAAAATCTGCGTGAATCTGTGAAATCTGCGGACAACAATTCTTCGGCAATGAGCCGTGACTTTGAGGAGCTGGATTACAGGAAGACGCCGCTCGGTGAATTGATTCTGCGGCGGAGAAGGATGCTCTCGTTAGGTGGAATCGAAATCTACGAGGTGAAACTTGGAGACGCTTTCCTGATGTCGAGCTTGTTCCATGAAGTGGAAGAGGCGCTGGCACATCTGGGATTAGGCGAGTTGAAAGGTGAGAGCTGGGATGTGGTCGTGGGCGGACTGGGGCTGGGATACACGGCGGTGGCGGCTCTCGAACATCGCGAGGTAGCGTCGTTACTGATCGTCGACGCGTTACTGCCAGTAATCGAGTGGCACCAGCGCGGGTTGGTTCCGTTGGGCGAGAAACTCACCAGCGATGCGCGCTGCCGAATGGTCCAGGCCGACTTCTTCGAGTGGGCGCAGTCGGCGGAGGGCTTTGATCCAGAGCAGCAGGGCCGGAAATTTCATGCGGTGCTGCTGGATATCGATCATTCACCACGCAATCTGCTCCATCCCCGCAACGCGGCCTTTTATCAGGAGGAGGGACTGAAAGCGCTGGCGGCGCATTTGCATCCGGGCGGTGTGTTCGCGCTTTGGTCGGATGATCCGCCGGAGGAAGAGTTCCTGGAACTGCTTGGGAGCGCGTTCGCGACCGCGCGAGCGCACGTGGTTACGTTTTCGAATCCGGTGTTGGAGGCGGAATCAGCGAGCACCGTCTATGTGGCGGGTAATGGAGGGACGACCGCTGTGTCGTCCTAATCTCAGGGACGGGACAGCGCCCGTCCCTCCAAAGCTACCGCTTCAACCGAACGCGTTCATTCCTTTGGTCGAAGGTGATAACAAATTGGCCCAG
Source organism: Chthoniobacterales bacterium (assembly GCA_035644055.1). Taxonomy (GTDB): domain Bacteria; phylum Verrucomicrobiota; class Verrucomicrobiia; order Chthoniobacterales; family UBA10450; genus AV80. The sequence goes on along the minus strand of DASQPH010000108.1, from coordinate 36,180 downwards.
CGTTTTCACACCGACGTTGCCAATGTCGCCCAGAGCGGGGTAGACGATGTTGGCGTCAGGGAATTCGTGACGACCTAATTTAATCATGTCCTTTAGCTGGACCTGTTTGATTTCCATGTCGCCGGTGGCGCTGTGGGCGCGGCCGACGACGCGGGGTTCGCCGGCGAAGTTGAGTTTCTCGGCGAAGGCGGTGGGAAAAACGAAAGCGCCGATGGCGTTGCCGGTGTCGAGGTGGGCTTTGATTTTTTTGTCGCCCACAGTTAGCTCGACCTGGGCGATGCCGGCTTGGTTCTTGTAGTCGAGAATGTCGGCGCCGTCGGCTTTGGGCAACTCACCCTTCTCGAAGCGGAGCTTCTTTGCCGGAAAGTCGAGGGTCACGAGATAGTCGGCGAATACGTTAAGGCCGAGAATGCCGTCGACCTTCAAAGGACGCGGTGAATTCTTGAAGTCGCGCGACGCGACCGTGATATCAGTCAGGCGCAGACTGCCGACCGAAACGGAGTCGAGCTTGTAGGTCTCGGAGGTTTGGACATTGCGGCGAGAAGGATCGGTCGCCTGGACCTGCCCGGTCGATTTGAGATTCAGCTTCTGGACGAGTGAGGCGTCGATTCGCGGGCCGGCTTGGGCGCCGGTATCGAAGCCGAATACGAACGGGCCTTGCCCGTTGATCATTACTTCGACGGTCGGCATTCCGTCGCCGGTTTGCAGCGGAACTTCGACCGGCAACTTCGGCGAAGTGTCGGCCGAGCGAAGTGGCGGAGCCTGCCAGATCGCCCACGAAAAAATCGTGGCGATCGCCAACAACGGTTTGAGGAGTCTACGCATCGCTACTCAACGTCGCGATGCAACAGTTTTGTCTCCACTTCGTTCCTGCTCATGCTCATGATCCTGATCATAATCTCGCGGGTCACGCGTCTTACCGGGATCAGGAGCACGATCAGGATCATAAGCAGGAATCAAATACCGGCGGTTTTTTCCTTTTCAGGGCGAAGGGCGGTCGCTAGCCTCGCGCCATGAGTGGCGAACTCGACGCGACCATCCGCGACTTTGCGAATGGGCAGAAGGTCTTCAATCGCTATACGCTGATCAAGACGCTGGGCCGCGGCGGGATGGGCGTGGTCTGGCTGGCGCGCGACGAAGAGCTCGAACGCAATGTTGCGTTGAAATTTCTCCCGGAACTGATCGTGCACGATCGCGCGGTGCTCGGCGACATGAAGCGCGAGACGCGGCGCAGCCTTGACCTGACCCACAAGAACATCGTCCGGATTTACGATTTCGTGCATAGCGATCAGTCGGGTTGCATCTCGATGGAGTACATCGATGGCGACACGCTCTCGAACCTGCGCGCGGACAAACCGCACAAGGTCTTCGAGCCGCACGAGCTTGCCGAATGGACGAGCCAGCTTTGCGACGCGCTCGATTACGCCCATAACCACGCTCGCATCATTCATCGCGACCTGAAACCGGCGAACCTGATGGTGAACCAGCGCGGCGATCTCAAGATCTCGGATTTCGGAATCTCGCGCAGCCTGAGCGATTCGGTAAGCATGCTCACGATGGAACAAGGCCGGAGCGGCACCCTGGTTTTCATGAGCCCGCAACAGCTCGACGGCGAACGCGGCACGCCGGCGGATGACATCTATTCGTTTGGCGCGACGATGTACGAGCTGATCACGAGCAAGCCGCCGTTTTCGTCCGGCAACATCGACCGTCAGATCCGGGAAAAAATTCCGCCCACGATGGCGCAACGCCGCAAGGACCTCGAAGTCGAGGGCGAGATGATCGACGATGTCTGGGAGAAAGTGATCGCGAGCTGTCTCGCGAAGAATCCGGACCGGCGTCCGCAATCGTTTGTCGAGATCGCGCAACAGTTAGGAATTGATTCACCGAAAACCGTCCGCGCCGCGCGTGCGATCCAACCGCCGACAACCACAACAGCGGCAACCGTCCCACCGCCAGTGCCGGCCACCGCGACTTCAACGACATTGCCGCCCTTGCCAAAGCCGGCCGGTCTTAGCCCGGCGAAACTCGCGCTCATCCTTGGAGGCGCAGCAGCGCTGATCCTGTTTGTCCTGGGCGCGATCGGCGTCTGGTATTTTGCGTTTCGCAAGCCAGCGGCGCCCAAGACTGTTGTCACAACTCAAAAATCGGTGGAGGCGCCAACAACGGCGAAGACGAGCGGAATGGCCGACAAAGCGAAAGACATCTTCCAGGTCAAGCCGGAGCCGAAGAAGCAAACCCGTTCCGAGCCATCGGTGGCGCCGAAAGAAGTTCCGCCGAGCGCGCCAGCTCAACCAGTCGTGCCGGTCAACGATTTCACCGGAGGTTAACTATGAAGCAGATCAAGTCTTCGCTGCCAGTTATTCTGTTCCTTGCGCTGGCAATCACTTCCCATGCGCAGATCGATACGATCGTCCGCGCCTTTGTCGATCAGGCGGCCCGGAATCAGCAGCGCCAGCCACAACAGCAGCCGCGCCGGCAGCAACAGCCGAAACAACAATCCAATGTCCAGCATCAGTCGAAGAAACTTTTCGACGGCACCTGGGTCGCGACGCAGGCGAAGACTAACCCGGACAGTCAGCAAACGATCAATCGAAGTTTCACGCTGATTATCAAGGACGGGAAAGCGACCAGGACGTTGGACGCAGTGAATGTCTCGACGCCGGAGAAGCCGTTCTATACTTCTATTTACGAGTTACAGCGCCGTTGGACCTACAACTCGATCGCATGCACCGAGCAGGGAGCGAGCATCACGATCCAATGGACCCCGGGCCAATTATCCGACTGGTCGCCCAAGACCGTGCCGGACGCGGTCGTCCAAGGCTTTGGTTCACCAATGGCTGAGACCGCGGTTTACAAAGTAAATGGCGATCAGCTCACGCGGATCAACGACCCGAATGGATTAATCTACCAGCGGGCGAAGTAGGTTCTGGAGCGGCGGTCTATGACCGCCGACGACGATCGATAGTATTCCGAGTTCGGCGGTCATAGACCGTCGCTACAACTTGAAGAACTCGAACCTTCCTTCGAATCCTTTCAGCTCATGGCTTCCGGCAGGCTGCGATGGCATCGCGTCGCCTAGCTTCGTCTGCGCGGCCGCGCTAGCGAGCAAGTGAATACCTAACGAGCCCGCCAGCTTCTCCATTCGGAAGACAAAGATCACTTCTTTGCCGATGAGACTTTCCTCGCCCATCGAGCGCAATCCACCGCTGGAAACCAGACCATAGTGCAAGACCAGCCTGAACCGAGGCTCGACTTTCTGGAGTTGCTTCAGCTTCGTTAGGCCGGCAGTGATGTTCTCGACGACCTTCTTGTCATCGTGCCAGTAGGCAAGAAAACCGTCACCGAGATACTTGTCGATCTCGCCATGATGTTCTTCGACGATCGTCTTGCACGAAGCGACCCACGAGCCAACGAGCAGCGCTAGCTTATCGCTCACCATGCTGCGGCTAAGCGGCGTGAAATTCTCAATGTCGGCAACCAACAACCAGACCGGGATGTTGGCCGTTTCACGAATGGTTTGCTGCGCGATCGTCGTCCGCAGCTCGCTCGTGATCTCTTCCGGCTGTCGAAAGGTGAACGGCGCGTCGCCCACCGTGATCTGGTCCATGTCGCACAGCCGCACCGGTTGATGGACGCGGCGCTTGTTCAAGAACGTTCCGTTGCTGCTTCCCAGGTCGATCAGCCAGAATTCGCCGACGTTCTGCAAGTTGATGATGCAATGCCGCCGCGAAGTCTTGGGCGATTCGAGCGCGACCGTACTTTTCGGCGAGCGGCCTATCGAGCAATTTCCCTGCAATGGAATCTTCTCCCGCCCTGGCGATTCCAGCCACGCTCCCGCTTCGGGCAAATCCATGGAGGCGTTCTAATCGAACCGCCGGAAAAGAAAAAGCCGTTGTTTCTTGGCAATGATGGCGCGCCCTCGGACAATGAACCTCCGATGCAATGGGTGTTGACACTTCTCCTGGTCAGCACGGTAGCAACTCACGCGGAAACTCCGGCCGACGCGATCCGCGCGATGGTTGAGGCGGAACGAAATTTTTTTCAGACGGGCCAGGAGAAAGGAACGCGAGCGGCCTTTCTCGAGTTCCTCGCGCCGGATGCAATTGTGTTCCGGCCCGGACCACTGAATGGCCAGGAAGTTTGGAGCAAACGTCAGGAGACCGGTCTCGACCTCGTCTGGGAACCGACTTTCGCCGCGATCTCGCGAAGCGGTGATTTCGGTTACGATACCGGGCCATCCAAGTGGCGCGCGAACAAGCTCGAGAAAACGTTCACCGGCTTCGGACATTTCGTTTCGATCTGGAAAAAGCAGAAGGACGGTTCCTGGAAAGTCGCGCTCGATTGCGGGATTGAAGACATCGGTTCGGACGTGAAACCACCGTTGCAACTCGTAACGCCGAAGGGTGCCGCGAAAGGAACATCGCAGTCGCTGGAAGAAGCGCAGAAAGCGTTTATCGCGACGGCAAAGCTCGATTTCACGAAAGCGTTTCGCCAGTTCGGGAGTAACGAGGTTCGACTTTATCGCAACGGCTCCTTTCCAACGATCGGGAAGAAGGATGGGCCTGAACTTCTCGGCCCGGAGCTAGCTGGCGTGACTCTGGAAATCATGAACGGCGAAATGAGCAATGCGGGCGACCTCGCTTATTGCTACGGAAAATATTTCGATGGGCGCACCGCCGGTGGATATTTTCTCCAAGTCTGGCAGACCGATGCGACCGGCACGTGGAAGCTCGTCCTCGAGTGGCAGCAGCCGCGTCCCATACCCAGGTAGCAGGAAAATTTCTGAATCCGTTTCGCGCGTGACCCGCATCTCATTCGGGACATCGCGAACATGCAGACGCTTTTCCAGGATCTTCGTTACGGCGCGCGCCAATTGCTGAAACGTCCGGGGTTTACTTTGCTCGCGATCGTTTCGATGGCGCTCGGCATCGGAGCGAACACCGCCATCTTCAGTCTCGTCGATACCGTCGCCTTCCGTCCCCTGCCCGTCCGCAATCCTTCGGAACTCTACGAGCTTTACGGCACGCTTCACAATGGCGCCGATTACACCCTGCAGTCGTACCCCAACTATAAGGATCTCCGCGACCGCAATCAGGTCTTCTCCGGTCTCATCGCATTTCGCATCACTGTCGCCGGGCTCAGTCACAATGGGAACAACGAGCGCATCTGGGGAACGCTCGCTTCCGCCAACTACTTTGACGTCCTTGGCGTTCCGCCACTGCTCGGTCGCGGATTCTTGCCGGAGGAAGACATCACACCGAAGTCGCACCCCGTCGTCGTCCTGAGTTACGGTTGCTGGCAAAAACGTTTTGGCTCGGATCCCGCCATTGTTGGCCGGACGGTTCTGTTGAATAACGTGCCCTTCACGGTCATCGGGGTAGCGCGGAAGGGTTTTATCGGCACCGACGTCGCCTACGCGGCAGAATTCTGGGTCCCCATGATGATGGGTCCCGTCGTCGAACCCGGGAGCAACTGGCTCGAGCGTCGCAGCGACGACAACAGTTTTGTCGTCGGGCGCTTAAAACCCGGAATCACCAAAGCCCAGGCCGAAGCCTCGCTCCGCGCCCTGGCTGTCGAAATGGGGAAGGAATTTCCGAAAGAAAATGCGGGGCGCGGTATCGAGTTGATTCCACCCGGTCTGTTTATTCCCGATATCCGGAATGGTGTGTTCGCGTTTACAGCCGTTCTCGGAGCGGTCGGTTTCCTCGTCCTTCTCCTGGCCTGTGTAAACCTGGCCAACCTGCTCCTCGCGCGCGCTACGGAACGGCGCAAGGAAATCGCCATCCGTCTTGCCGTCGGCGCGAGCCGGCGCCGCCTCATCCGGCAATTGATGACGGAGAGCGTCATGCTTTCGCTGGCCGGTGGAATTTTGGGTGTCCTGGTCGCAGCGATGATTAATCGGATCGTGCAACGTGTCGATTATCCGATCGACATCGCGCTGTTCTTCGATCTGCGGATCGACTGGCGCGTGCTTTCCTTCACCCTTGGCCTTTCGATCCTGACCGGGATGTTATTCAGCCTCATTCCCGCCCTGCAATCGTCGAAACCAGCGCTGGTGCCGGCCTTGAAAGATGAATCTTCGATGGCTGGTTTTCGCCGCTCCCGCCTGCGGAATACGCTGGTCGTTGCCCAAATCACGCTCTCGCTCGTCCTCCTGATCAGCGCGGGACTTATCGTGCGCAGTCTGCAGGAGGCGCAACGAATGCGGCCCGGCTTCAACCCGGACAACGCCGTCGCTTTTTCCTTTGATGTCGGTCTCCAGGGCTACGATGAAACCAGAGGACGCGCCTTGCAAAAACAGGCGCTTGAACGCATCCGCGCTCTTCCCGGAATCGAAGCGGCAGCCCTGGTCGATAACATTCCGCTGAGCCTGAACTACAATTCCACGACCGTCTACCTCGAGGGGCAACCGCCCACTCCCGCCAGCCAGCTTCCGCTTGCCGTCCCCAGCTCGGTAAGCCCGGACTATTTTCGAGCGATGGGAATCGCGTTGCGAGGACGCGATTTCTCCGAACAGGAAGACAAGCTGGAAAACCGGGTCGCGATCGTGAACGAAACCTTCGCGAAGAAATTTTTTCCCGGTCAGGATGCGATAGGAAAGCGCTTCAATTTCAGTAGTGCCGAGAATCCGTTCTGGGAAATCATCGGGGTTTGCGGCGACGGAAAATACAACAGCCTCGGCGAAGAACCGAAGGCCGCGGTTTTCCGGCCGCAACTTCGCGATTACAACACCACAGTGTCACTGGTGGCGCGGACACGGGCGGACCCGAAAACGGTTTTGGGCGCGATGCAGCGCGAAATGCGCAATCTCGATCCGACGCTGCCGCTTTATGGGATCAAGACGCTGAAAGACCACATGAAGATTCCGCTTTTTCCGGCCAAGATCGCGGCGGGCGCGCTCGGCAGTTTCGGAGTGTTGGCGCTGGTCCTGGCGGCAGTCGGCATTTACGGAGTGATGTCGTATGTGGTCGCGGGCCGGACGCGCGAGATCGGCCTGCGAATGGCGCTCGGCGCGCGCAGCGGCAACGTGCGCGGACTGATCCTGCGGCAGGGAATGACGCTTGCCCTGATTGGCTCGATTATCGGGCTCGCGATCGCGTTTGGCGCGACGCGATTGCTAAAGAGCGTGCTTTACGGAGTGAATGCAATCGATCCGACGACGTTTGTTGGCGTGACCCTGTTGCTCGGCGCCGTCGCGCTTCTGGCGTGTTGGATTCCCGCGCTGCGGGCCAGCCGCGTCGATCCGATGGTGGCGCTAAGAGCGGAGTAGTCCCATCGCGCGCGAAAGGGAGTCGCGAGTTCTTCCGAAAACTTCAAGCACCAAGCTCCAAGCACCAGAGAAATTCCAAACTCCAAACAGTTCCACTCGACGCGCGCTTTGGAGCTTGTTTGTTTGGAGCTTCTCTGGAGCTTGGTGCTTGGAATTTGGAGCTTGAGTCGGCGCCGCTTTCGTTATCACTTCTTCTCCACCGGCCTGGTAATCAACTCCCCATGCCAATCCGGATTTGCGATCCCAGCGCGATACGCGTCGAGTGCTTCGACCGAAGAATTCACCCGGAGATTGCTGTAGCTCTGGTCGGGATTTTGCCAGCGCTCGTGCCAGTAAACGGCCGCTTTCACGCGCGGATAACGCGTCCGAAACATTTCCAATCCTTGTCTTACCCATGCGGGTTTGAGCATGCCATGCACATCAGCCGAGAATGGAAAATCGCCCGTGGCCCATTCCGCGATCATGACCGGCTTGTCCGGATCGAGTCCGCACAATTCCTTGTACGGCCAGTCGACCAGCGACGGAATGTCCGGATTCGGTTCGTCTTTGAATTGCTGGCCGTAAACGCTCATCCCCAGCCAGTCGACGTAATCGGAGCCCGGATAATAGGCGGGCGCGAAATTCCAGGTATCAATCGGATAGGAATAATTGTTGGTGTGAAACATCCATTTCACGTTGGACGCGCCGCGCGCGCGAACGCGATCCACAACGTGGCGGTACGCTTTCTTAAAGTGCTCCGGTCCTTCCCATTCGTCGGCCTTGTCGTCGATCCATTCATCGGCGCCGTAATACCAGCCCGACCACGGAAACCAATCGCCGTTCATCTCGACACCGAAGACCACGATCATTGGTTTGCCGAATTCCCGCGCGGAATCGCCCCACTTGTCGATGTAAGCGTCCCATTTGCCGGCGATGATTTCGTTCAGGCCGAATTTATCCGGCCCGCGGTTCTGGGTGTAAGGCCGATCCCACGGCGACCAGAAAACCAGCGGGAGCGATCCGTGGCTCCAGATCACGTTCAGGTTCCGCGTCGGAAAACTTTGCTCACCCCAATAACTCGAGGAAGCAATGATCGCCTGGTGTTTCCCCACCATGTTTTCAAATTCCTCGATCATTTCGATGTTCACTTCATCTTCGGCGTCGCCGAAATCCATGAATGCGCCGGTGTAAGCGCCGCGCTCGGGAAGGAGGAGTTCGACCGGGCTATTTGGATCAGGTCGATTTGTTGCGGGAGATTTCCGGCACGAGCTGAGCGCGAGCAAAAAGCAAATGACGAATGACGAATGACGAATGACGAATGAAGCCCGAATGCACGAATGACAAAGCGACGACCGCGAAGATTTCTTCGTCATTCGGACTTCGTCATTCCTTCGTCATTCGTCATTCGTGCTTCGTCATTTCCCCGTTCGTCATTCCTCAGGCCCGAACGGGCACTGAGGCGGTGCGCTCGAGTTTTCCCCAGCCCACCAACGCGCCTTTCACCGCGCGCAGGATCGCTTTCCAGATCACGTAACTGAGCATCGGCCGGTAAATCAATCGCATTGGCAGGATCCGCCAGGCGACGAGGATCGATTCGTGTTCGATGATGCAGGCGAGCGTGGCCAGCAACACATCCATGCTCAGGAAGACAATGACGAAGGGCAGGAGCGCGCTCCACGCGCCGAATGGCAGCGACGCGAGCAAGAACAAATCCACCATCGGCGTGATGGCGACGAGGATGATTTGGAAAAACCAAACGCTCGGCAGACTGAACCAGCCGAGGGCGCGGTAGTTCCAGTTGAAAATCATGTCGCGATGTTTCCACAAACATTGCAGCGTGCCGTAGGCCCAGCGGAAACGCTGCCGCGCAAGCGTCTTCACCGTTTCCGGCGCCTCGGTCCACGCGATCGCTTCCGGCACGTAAACCATCCGATGACCGCGCTTGTGCAGCGCGAGCGTGAGATCGGTATCTTCGGCCAGCGTTTCCAAACTGAGGCCGCCGGCATCGTCGATCGCGGCTTTGCGGATCGCGCTGATCGCGCCGGGAACAACGGTCATGCAATTCCAGCGGGTGTAAGCGCGCCGGTCGAGATTGAAGCCGCAGGTGTATTCGAGCGCCTGGCAGCGACCAATGAACGTGCGCAGGTTCCCGACCTTCGCGTGACCGGAAACGCCGGCGATTGTCGCATCGGAAAATGGCTCGACGAGACGACGAAGGGTGTCGCGCTGACAATGCGTATCCGCGTCCAGAAATACCGCGACGCCGGAGCGCATCGCCGCGAGACCGCGTTGCAGGGCGCGCGCTTTGCCGCGATTCGGCTGGCGAAGAAGTCGCACGCGCGGATCCGAGCTGGCGATCTTTTCCACTTCCGCCGCGGTCCGATCGATCGAACCATCGTCGATCACGATAACTTCCAGTTCACCGGTGTAATCCGTCGTCAACAAACTGCGCAACGTTTCGGCGATCACCTTTTCTTCATTGTAGGCCGCCACGATCGCACTGATGGGCCCGGCAAAATCGCGCGACCAGGACCGCCGGAACCGCGCGGCCAGCAGGATCACGATCAACGTTCGGAGAACGACGAGCGCCGTGGCCACGATCATGAACGCCCAGAGAAATTCTTCCGCCGCGTGAAAGATGCGGAACCCCGCGACGGAAACGAAATGGGTCAGCGTATGCGGTTTCGTGTCGGTTGAAGGCATCAACGAATCGCGCGTCGTACCGAGCAAAGTGCTGAGCGACACGACCGTGTCGCCGCGCGTCTTGAGGTAGTCCAGAATTCGCGGGAGCGCTTCGACGGTTTGCTCGCGATCGCCTCCCGCGTCGTGGAGCAAAATAATGCTGCCGTCGCGCCGTTGCTGTTTCACTCGCTGAAGAATGATGTCCGCGCCGGGCCGCGCCCAATCCTGGGGATCGATGTTCTCGAGCACGACGAGGTAACCGAGCTCCTGCGCGAGTTCGAGCGGAGTCAGTTCCGTAATCTTCGACGGGCTTGTATCGGCGGCGTACGGCGGACGGAAGAGTGTGGTCGAGCGGCCGGTGATGGTCTCGAGCAGCAACTGAGTTGCGTTCAGTTCCACGCGAACATGCTCCGGCCAGCAAAGCGCGAGGTTCGGATGATAATAGGTGTGGTTCCCGATCTCGTGGCCTTCGTCCACGATCCGCCTAACGAGTGCTGGATATTTCTCGGCGTTTGCGCCAACGAGGAAGAACGCCGCCTTTACGTCATAGGCTTTCAGGATGTCGAGAATTTGCGGCGTCCATTTTGGGTCGGGCCCGTCGTCAAAGGTGAGCGCGACCTGGTGCGGTCCGCCGGCGCCCTGATGGTAGAGGGTCGGGAATTGCGGGAACTTTGAATAAGTCGCGGTCAGGTAACCATCGTTGTCGACCGCCACGGTTCGTTGACCGTCCGAGGTCGATTCATCGACGGAAACGATTTCGCCTTCGCCGACGTCCGCGATCGTGTCCGTGCCCTTCAACACTTCCAGCGCCGACCGCGTTCCCATATCCATTTTGAAATCGTTCGGAATTCCGAGCGCGTCCCAGATCGCGACGTCTTCCGTTCCCAGGCGATAAACGGCGAAACCGCCCGCCTTCGCTTCGCGGGCGTGTTTGAGTTGATTCAGGAACGTAACCACGTCGAGGAACCAGACCGAGTGATCCTTATCGGCGTCCTCGTAATAAAAATACGGATTGTAATGCGGCGCTTCGACGGTCGCCTTCCCGACTTCGGCGTAGCTAGCGCGGCTCATGGCCTCGGGAAAACTGATCAGCTCGGCCTTTTGCCCACCGTTCGTCCAATCATAGCCGTAACTGCCGAGCGCGATGATCCATTGATTCGATTCCGCGCCGTCCATGAGCACGTTGAGCCAGCCTTCGAACCAGCGCTTCGAGCCGAGCGGTCCCGCGGGATCGATGTCGGAAGTTTCATCGAACAACATCGCGACGAAGCGATCGACGTTGTCCGACAATTCATCGAAGTCGATGTAATCGAGGTCCTGCCCGGGTTGGACGCAGAGCCAGAGCTGTTTGTCGTCGTAATGCAACGCATCCGTGAACCGGTCGAGAAATGCGGTGATGTCTTTCTTGTAAGCCGGATCGATCTGCTCCCAGTCCACAATGACGCCGGCCGCCTTCGCGTCGTTCAAGATCGCGAGCACTTTCTGGATGAAACGGTCCTGCCGATCCGTCGAGCTGTGGGCAAGATTCTCGACTGCTTCCGGCTGCCAGGTGTCGCCGACGAGATTCGTCAGCAGCGGCATGAGCGCGAAACCTTTTGTCGCCGCGAGCTTCAGCAGCCGGTTGTCCGCGTCGATTTCCAAATCTCCCGCGCCATTGGTCATCGCCATCCATTCCGGACAGACATGGGTGATCTGCGACGCGTGTTGTTCCAGCGACGTGTAACTGTAAGGATCGCCATTGGCGTAAAACGCGAGGTGCACTTCGTTCGGCGGCGATTTTTTTCGCGGATGGGCCGGCGGCGTTGGCGCGACCGGCGGCTTCGGTTTTTTCCCGGCCGTCCGCGCGGCCGCGAATTTTTCCCAAAGCGCGAGATTCGGCGGCGCCTGCCCGGCGGGGTTCACCGTCCCGAGCGCTTTCAGTTGGCCCTTCAACTGGCGCAACGAAAACGGCAGATTCAATTGCGGCGCCACGAAAAGCGTTTGGACGAAAAGAACCGTCCCGAGAAAAACGAGGATCCCGACAATCAACAAAACGAGGCGCAACCGCGGCCAGCGTTTGCCGGCCGGGTCGGAAAAGACAAACGGAGTGATCTCGGGTGAGGACTCTTCCATCGGCGGAAGCTTATTCTACATCATCCGGGCCAATTCTCGCGCGCGTTCCTGCAAGAGCTCCGCCGTGCGGGCGATCGATTGTTCCGGAGTGATCGGCGGGCGGGCCAGGACGAGAACGTCGTCGAACAGAGCGCGCACCGCGCGCGTGTCGGTAGCACTGCCGGCAATCGCAAACACGCGCTTGCCAGCTCCCCGCGCCATCCGCGCGACGCCGGCCGGCGCTTTGCCTTCGAGACTTTGCTCGTCCAATCGGCCTTCACCCGTGATCACGATGTCGGCTCTCGCTATCGCCTCTCGTAGCCCGATGAATTCAGCAACAACGTCGAATCCCGACTTGATTGTCGCGCCGCAAAAACTCATCAGGCCGAAGCCGAGTCCACCCGCGGCACCCGCGCCCGGCGTGTCGCGAAAATCGCAACCGAGATCGCGCGTGACGATATCGGCCATTTGCCTTAATCCGCTCTCGAGCATTTCGACTTGCTCTACTGTGCCACTTTTCTGCGGACCGAACGTGTGCGTCGCTCCGCGCGGACCAAGCAGCGGATTTCGCACATCGACCGCGGCGGTAATCGTTCCTGAAAATCGTTGCGTCGGAATTCGAATCCGCGCCGCATTCACCAATTCTGCGGGCGATTCGACTTCATGCTCGTTCGCAAAAAACTGAAACCCGAGCGCTCGCGCCATTCCGAAGCCGCCGTCATTTGTCGCGCTGCCTCCCAGGCCGATCAGGATTTCCTGGGCGTCACGCCGAATCGCATCCTTGATCATCTCGCCGACGCCGAAGGTATCCGCGCGCAACAGGTCACGTTCTTTCGGCGCGATCCGCCACATTCCAGCTGCCGCGCTCATTTCCATCACCGCGGTCGCTCGATCGCTGAGCCAGACATAACTCGCCTCGATCTCCCGCCCGAGCGCATCATGCGCAGCGCAGCCGATCGTTTCCCCTCCGAGCGCCTGGCGAATCACGCCTGCCGTCCCCTCGCCTCCATCGGCCACCGGCATGGTTTCGATAACCGCGCCCGGCAAAACCTCGTGCAGCCCGCTGGCGATGTTGTCCCCGACCTGACGCGCATCGAGCGAGCCTTTGAACTTGTCTGGCGCAATGAGAATTCTCATTGCAGATTTCAGATTGCAGACTTCAGATTGGAATTCATGGCCACAATCTGCAGTCTTCAATCTGCAATCTTCAATTATCTTTCTTCGCCGCGTACTCGAGCGCCTTCTTGATGTCGAACTGCTTCACCTTCTCCACCAGGCCGGGATCGTTCGCGGCTTCGAGGACGCGGCGGTTTTGCAGAAGATCGAGAATGCGCCCCTGCCGGATCAGATCGGCGATTTCCGGATCGTTTCGCAACGCGACAATTTTCGGATGCTCACTTAATTCGACAGCGCCCGGGAAAGAAAGGAAGCGGCGCGCGCTTTCCGGATTCGCGCAAACTGTTCCAGCATCTTTCAGTGTTTGATAAACGGCCGGCGGCGTTACATCGGTCTGTTTGACCACGTCACCAAGTTTGCCCAGCTCGACTGAATTCTTCAGCCGCGCCAGAAAAGCGGTCAGCGAATCGGCATCGAAGTTCTCCAGGGAGATCGTTTTTCCGTCACGCGACGCCGGAGCGGGTTTGTTCTCCACGGCACGCGGATGCGCCTGGACCTGCGCGTCGGCAATCGAACCCACCGACCTGATACCGACGAGAATCAGCCAAATGAAAAATAAACCGAAGACGATCCCGGTGAGCGCGCCGCTGAAACCGTAAACGAGCCTGACGGCGCCAGACGGATGTTGAGCGGTTCGTTTGAAAAGGAGCGAGCCGAGGCTGGCAATGACGCCATAAACCACGATGGCGAGGAGTGCGCCGCCGATCATCGACACGATGAAATCCGGCCATTTCAAAACCGGGCGCAGCAAAGGCAGCATGAGCCTGCCGCCGAAATACGCGGCGGCGTAAGCAGCGATCACCGCTGCGCCGCGCATCAACTGGCGGGGAAGACCGAGCCGATAACCGCGAACAATTTCGAAAAGAAGCAGGACGATCGCGAAGGAGACGAAGATGGTCTGCCAAAGCGTCGAGCCGGCGGCCGTCGAGTTCATTTCACGCCGACGCGATCGCTCGTTGCCTCAGCGCGTGATCGCAGAGCACCAGCGCGGCCATGGCTTCTACAATCGGGACCGCGCGCGGCAACACACACGGATCGTGGCGGCCACGCGCAGCCAGTGTCGTTTCCTCGCCGGCAGCGGTGACGGTTCTTTGCTCGCGCGCGATCGTCGAAGTGGGTTTGAAGGCGACACGAAACAAAATGTCTTCGCCGTTGCTGATTCCGCCTTGCACTCCACCGGAATGGTTCGTCGTCGTGTGGACTGCACCGGCGCGCATTTCAAACGCATCGTTGTGCTCGGATCCGCGCATCCGTGTTCCGGCGAAACCGGATCCGATCTCGAAGCCTTTCGATGCCGGCAAACTCAGCATCGCCTTCGCGAGATCCGCTTCCAGCTTGTCGAAAACCGGTTCGCCCAGCCCGGCTGGAGTCCGACGCGCGACGCAAGTGATCGTGCCACCTAACGAGTCGCCATCCGCGCGTGCTTTCTCGATCGCTGCGACCATCTTCTCGGCCGCAACCGGATCGGGACAGCGAACCGCATTCGCTTCCACCTGCTCCAAGGTCACGCCATCAGGATCAATCGTCGCGCTCACATCATATACGTGATTCACGTATGTCAGCAGTTCGAAGCCCGGGAATAAATCCGCCAGGATTTTGCGCGCGACGGCACCGGCGGCGACGCGGCCGATGGTCTCCCGCGCGGAAGCGCGGCCGCCGCCCTGCCAATTGCGAATGCCGTACTTCGCTTCGTAGGTGAAATCGGCGTGGGACGGCCGGTAGGTCGATTTCATTTCCGCGTACGCGTCCGGGCGGGCATCCTTGTTCATCACGATGATGGAAATTGGCGTGCCGAGAGTTTGGCCCTCGAAGACGCCGGACAAAATCCGGCAGTGATCGGCTTCATCGCGCGTCGTCGTGATCGCGCTCTGGCCGGGCCGGCGCCGATCGAGCTCGCGCTGGATGTCGTCTTCGCTCAGCGGAATTCGCGGCGGGCATCCATCGATCACAACCCCGACGCCTCCGCCATGGGATTCGCCCCAGGTCGTGATACGAAAGAGTTGGCCAAAGCTGTTGCCCATTTACGCAATGTTAAACGGCCGAGCGAAATTTCACAATGCGCGGCCGGTTCGGCGTTCGCCCCAGACAAAACTGTCATGTTGAGCGAAGCGAAGGATGACAAATTGAATGGCGCCGCACGATTGCGGATGGGCGCCAGCTAAATCGCCGCGAACGCGGTCTTCAGATCGTCGATCAGATCGTCGACCTTCTCGACGCCGACAGACAGTCTCACCAGCGAATCGGTGATGCCGAGCGACTGCCGCATCTCTGGCGGAATCGACCCGTGAGTCATGATCGCGGGATGATTGATGAGGCTTTCCACGCCGCCGAGACTTTCGGCGAGCGAGAACAAATGAGTGTTCTCGAGGAAGCGCCTTGTGCCGGCGAGATCGGTCTTTAAAACGATCGTGACCATTCCGCCAAAAGCGCGCATTTGTTTTTTCGCGAGCTCGTGTTGCGGATGTTGTTCGAGGCCCGGGTAATAAATTTTCTCGACCTTCGGCTCTTTCTCGAGCCAGCGCGCGATCTCAAACGCGTTCTCGCAATGCCGCTCCATCCGCAACGCCAGCGTTTTCAATCCGCGCAATGCCAGAAAGCTATCGAACGGGCCGGCGATCGCGCCGACCGCGTTCTGTAAAAACGCGATCTGATCGCCGAGCTCCTTGTTTTCGCCGACGACAATTACGCCGCCGACCATGTCGGAATGCCCGTTAAGATATTTCGTCGCCGAATGAATCACCATGTCGAAGCCGAATTCGATCGGCCGCTGCATCCATGGACTGGCAAAAGTGTTGTCGGAAACGCTGATCGCTTTGTGGGCCCGCGCGATTTTGGCCACGGCCTCGAGATCGATCAGTTTCAAGAGCGGATTACTCGGCGTTTCCACCCAGACCATTTGCGTGTTCGGCCGCATGGCCGCCTCGATCTTTGACGCGTCCGACATATCGATGAACGTGAAATCGAGATTCGCGGAACGGCGGCGAACGCGTTCAAAAAGCCGGAAGGTGCCGCCGTAGAGATCGTCGCTGACGAGAACGTGCGAGCCGCTGTCGAGTCCGTCGAGCGCGGTCGCCATTGCCGCCAAACCTGAAGCGAAGGCCCAGCCGCGCGTGCCGCCTTCAAGATTCGCGACGCAACGCTCGTAGGCGCTGCGGGTCGGATTGATCGAGCGCGAATAATCGTAGCCTTTATGTTTGCCCGGACTTTCCTGGACGTAGGTGGATGTCTGGTAAATCGGCATCATGATTGCGCCGGTCGTCGGATCGGGTGATTGGCCCGCATGGATCACGCGCGTGGCGATGTCGTGTTGCTTTTTCATGAAGGTATTTGCCGGCTCTTCTGTAGCCGCGGCCCTGTGGGCCGCGTGAGATTGGTGAAGTAACAATTTCGACGGCGAATCCCGGCGTCGCCCACAGGGTGACGGCCACAGAAGATGTTATGTGTCGCGCTCATGACGGCATCTGGCGGCGGAGATAGGAAAGCAGATCGCTCCGCGTGATCAGGCCGAAAAATTTGTCGCCGTCCATCATGATCGCGACGCGGCCGCGCTCGAAAACTTCGAGCAAGTCTTTCATCTTCGCGGCAGGCGAGAGCGTTTCCAGGTTATCGGTCATGGCGGTATGAACAGCATGATTAAACCGCTCCGGATCCTGATGGACTTTCACGAGCACGTCGGATTCGTCGAGGAGACCGACTACCTTGCCGCTCTCGTTAACGACGGGCACCTGAGAGATTTCGGCTGACCGCATTCGTTTCACAGCGGTGAGCAACGTATCGTTAGGCACAACCGTCACGACTTCGCCCGCTTCGTAGCGATGGCTGATGAGATCGCTCAAGTCGCCCTGGGCCGGACGGCTGACGAAGCCCTGCTCGGCCATCCAAAAATCGTTGTACATCTTCGACAGATATTTGTTTCCGTCATCGGCAACGAAGGTGACAACGCGCTTCTTTTCGGTCTGGGCGCGACAGTAGCGAAGCGCGCCGGCGAGCAGTGTGCCGCTCGAAGAACCCGCGAGAATTCCTTCCTTGCGCAAAAGCTCACGCGCTGTCGCAAAACTCTCGGCGTCGTCGATCGTGTAAGCTTGAGCGACCCGCGATAGATCGGCGATCTCCGGAACGAAATCTTCGCCAATGCCTTCAACGGCCCAGCTTCCCGCCGTCCCGACGTTTCCGGTCTTCACGTACTCCACGAGGATCGAACCGGCCGGATCGGCCAGGACCATTTCCAAGTTCGGCTGGACCCGGCTGAAAAAACGCGAGAGGCCCGTGATGGTCCCGCCAGAGCCGACGGCGCAAACGACCGCGTCGAGATGATGACCCATCGCTTCCCAGATCTCGGGACCGGTAGTTTTTTCGTGAGTGCGCGGATTTGCGGGATTGCCGAACTGGTTCACGTAAAACGCGCCCGGAATTTCCGAGGCCAGCCGCGCCGCCATGTCCTGATAATATTCGGGATGCCCTCGCGTAACGTCCGATCGCGTGAGCCGCACTTCGGCGCCGAGCGCGCGGACATGCGCGATTTTCTCATGCGACATCTTGTCGGGAATCACCAGGATCGTGCGATAGCCCTTCGCGCCGCCAATGAGCGCGAGGCCCAGCCCGGTGTTGCCGGCCGTCGCTTCCACGATAGTCCCGCCCGGCTGCAATTTTCCATCGCGCTCGGCCGCCTCAATCATGGAGAGCGCGATGCGGTCCTTGATCGAGCCGCTCGGGTTATAGTTCTCGAGCTTGAGGAAGAGCTGGCAGAGTCCCGTGTCCATCCGGGTGATCTCGACGAGCGGTGTGTCGCCAATCAGCGAGAGGATCGACGGCGGTTTCTGCGCGGTGTGCGAAAGCATCATGGCAGCCCGGTCACCATTCCGATTTGCTGTCGGCGAAGAACTGCTGGAGAACGTCGAACCGCATTTCTCCGTAATTCATCGCGTAGCGAAGATCGCTGCCTTTGTAAATCCAGGTCGTGGGAATCCAGCTCAGCGGAAGATCGAGAAACCGCTTGATCTTGGCGTCGCCTTTTCGCGGACCGGGATCGGCGAGAATGGTCACGTTGGGTTGGGTGGCCAGCTCGTATTTCGTCAGCACCGCGCGGCCATCATCGCCGCCATTCCAGACCGAAACGAAATAGAATTTCACGTCCGGATTGTCTTTCACCGTCTTTAGCCAGCCGCCGCTCTTCAATTCGGACTGGCAATTACCACACCAGGGCGCCCAAAGATGCACTACGCTTATTCCCGGCGCCTTGATCCCCTCCGTCAGTTGTTGTTCCGCCGGTGAGGCGGCAAAAAGCGAGGCGGCACCAAGGAACAAAACGACAGCGACGGAAAGTTTTTTCATGTGGCGGGTCCGGCTTTGCGAGGGAGGCTTTGTCGGACACCTAAATATGCGGAGAAATAGTTTGCGCTCAAGGCGCACGCTTGCCGATTGCCGATTCAGTGAGACCGCCGTTGCGACCCGCGGGCGAATCGAGCCGTTCCAAGACCACCCGTAGCGCTGACAAATCGACCGGCTTGGGAAAATACATGTCGAAGTGCGCGTCATTTTCGCGCCTCCGATCGGCCGCGGTGAAGTAGGCGCTAATGGCGATCGTTGCGATATGCGGGTGGCGTTTCCGCGCTTCGGCAATGAAATCGTAGCCGTTGCGATCCGGTAAACCGATATCGCTCAACACCACGTCCACGACATTCCTATCCATAAACTGCAACCCGGTGGCGACCGAAGCGCTCGTGCCGACGCGATGACCCCAGCTGCGAAGAATAGCGGCGAATGCCTGGCGCGTGTCGTAATGGTCTTCGACAAGCAGGATCGCGCTCATGAGATTGGGAAGCCCAATGACGGACAGCCTCGTTTTGTATCGAAATCCGAGGTGCTGGTGGTCGGGTCTTTCCCGATATTAGTGTCAGGATTTTCCTGATAACACGCGACCGATTGGGTTGGTGCGTATCTTTAAAGGAGATCATGAAAGAACCGGAAACGCAGCGATCCGAACAGATTACCGGCTCAGGACCGAGCGCAGAACATGCGCGTGCCGCCCTGATCGTGCGTCTCGATCAACTTTGTCGGAAACCGGTGAAGCCGCCGAAATCTTTGCAGCCGACTCCCGAGGCCGCAAAAAGCAAGATCAGACGTCTGCGGCGGAAACGTCGGCTGTTGAATCAACGAACCCGGACCAACCTTCCGTAAGCGGCCGGTTCAACTCCTCCAGATGCTCGCCTCGCTCATCCGAACGGTGAGATTTTTCGAAGGCGAGCAAGCATTACCCTGATAAAACCAATCGCTGGGAACTGCCGGACAACCTTCCGTCGGGCAATGCACAGAAAAGGTTCCACCAGGTTCTCGGGTCACTTCGATTTGCCGGCCGGTGATCGTCCGATCGCACAGGACGCAGACGCGTCGATCGTCGAGCGAATGCCATTTCCGGCGCAGATCGCTTGCCTGGAGGATCGCGAGCCTCTCTTCTGGCAGAATCGGTTTAATCATTTTCGAAGAGCGCCAGACTAGAGCGTATCGACCCTCGACTTAAATCGGCACCCGGTCTGACACCCACATAGGACAAACTCCTACAACGCATCGAAGTTTCGCGTTGAAAACATCGCGCGCTTCCTGCGGCAACGCGCATCGGAGTTTCCCCTACCAATAGCTAATGCCGTGGGCCGATAGCCGTTAGCGATGCCGCGTCCGAAGTTATCGGTGTCATGGCAGTATTCCCTGAAATCATCCCACAATTCGAGGGCGCGGACGGCGCCATCCTCTGCGACGAAATGTTAATGCACGAAATCACGCAGCGCCGGCAACAGGCGTTGAAGGAGCTTTATTCGCGCTATTCGCGTTCGCTCCGCGCGCTGATCGGCAGCGTCGTGCACGAGGAATCGGAAGCGGACGATGTTCTTCAGGAATCGTTCCTTCAGATTTGGCGGGAGGCGCATCATTATTCGCCGAAAGCCGGCAAGCCGCTCGGCTGGGTGATCACGATCGCGCGCCGGCGCGCGATCGATCGCGTGCGGCGGCGGGACAGTTATCGGCGAGCGAAACAGCGCTTCGAAGACGAAATCAAACCCCAGACGCAAACGCCACGCACCGGAGGAACTGAAGCGGAAGTTTTGCAAAGCGATCTTCGCCGTTTTCTCGGGCGACAAATGGAATCGTTGCCGCCCGTGCAACGCGAAGCCGTCGAACTGGCGTATTTTCGCGGGTTAAGTCAGCGTGAGATCGCGGCAACAACCCATACGCCGCTTGGCACTGTGAAGACGCGGCTGCAATTGGGTCTGCGCAAGCTGACGCAGTGCATGCGGCCTTTGCGGAGTAAGATTTAGCCGCAACTCACACCAGGTCGCACGCGTCGGCCGGCATCCAATGGGCGTCGCGACCTTCCCATTTCACGTTGCAGCCGATCGGGTTTGTCATCGCGGTCGTGATCGGTCTGCCACTGAGATGTTCGTCCAAGGCGCGCTCGAGATCGTGCGTCTTTGAGCGTTCGGCTTGCCTCGGATTATCGACGGCGCGGCCGGTGTAAATCAGTCGCCGGTCGCGATCGAAAACGTAAAAGTGCGGGGTCCGCAACGCTCCATAAGAGCGGGCAACCTCCTGACTTTCGTCGTGCAAATAAATCCATGGAAATTTTTCCTCACTCATCCGCTGGACCATGTGCGGAAAATCGTCCTCGGCGTAAGTGTTCCGGCTGTTTGAATTGATCGCGACAAAGCGGACTCCGCGCGGCGCAAACTTTTCGACTGTCTGCCGCGTCGATTCGTCCGAACCGGTGACATACGGGCAGTGGTTGCAGGTGAAGAAGATCACCAGCACCGGATCTTTTTCGAAATCGCCCAGCGTATAAGTTTTTCCATCCGTCGCCGGCAACCGGAAATCCGGCGCGCGTTCGCCGATCTGCAGGGTAAAGCTCATTCCATTTCTTAGCGGCGCGAAGAGCGAATGCAAACCGCGTCGCGCATGCTAGATTCCCGGCATGGATACGCCCAAGATCACTGCTTACCTCAAGACAAGCTGCGGCTGGAGCAATGGCGTCCGCGCCGTCCTCGCCAAATACAATCTTCCTTACACCGAAAAAGACATCATCCAGAACCCGGCGTTCCGCTGGGAAATGGAAACCAAGAGCGGCCAGCCGCTTTCGCCCTGCATCGAGATCAATGACAAGATGCTCGCCGACATCAGCGGCGACGAGGTCGAGCAGTATCTCGTCGAGAATAAGCTGGTCGAAGCGAACGCTGCCGACGCCGGCGTGCCGACCGACGCGCCCTGCGCGCACGAACAGCACGACAGTGCAGTTCAGATGCGGCTGTAGCGAGGTTGGAGCGTTGAACAGTTGAAGCGCGGCGCCTTTCTAACGCTGCAACGCTTTAACCTTTTAACGATTCAACAATGAAGCTTCTCGCCCGCGCGCCTGCTCGAAAAAAGAGCCGGACGCGCATCCGTATTCCCTGGAAGCTCACGCTTCTCGGGTTGCCCATCGTTCTCGTTTTCGGCGTCCTCCTTTTCTACGCGGTCTGGGCGCAGACTTTCGACCTGAAAAAGGTCGGCGCCATGCCGGAGCGAAACACGGTGTTCGATGTCGACGGCAAGATCTACAGCCGCCTTGCCGGCGCGAATCGGGTGAAAGTGGCGCTCAACGAAGTCTCGCCCTATTTCGTTGACGCACTGCTCGCGCGGGAAGACACGCGGTTCTTCGAGCATGGCGGGATCGACTGGCGTGGGATCGCGCGCGCGCTGGTGCGCGACATCATGAGCGGCTCGGCCAAGGAAGGCGCGAGCAGTATTACCCAGCAGCTCGCGCGCAATAGTCTCCCGCTCGGCGGCCGAACCTTGAGCCGAAAAGTTCTGGAAGCGATGGTAGCGCTGCGGGTCGAGAAGGACTTCACCAAGCAGCAAATCCTCGAGCTTTACGTGAACCGGATTTATTTCGGGGCCGGCTGTTACGGCGTGCAGACCGCGTCGCTCGCCTACTTCGGAAAGGACGCGGCGAAATTGAACCTGTCGGAGTCGGCGACCCTGGCCGGATTGATCCGGAGCCCGAATCGTTTTTCGCCACTGAGAAATCCGGAAGGCGCGGCGTTGCAACGCGACACGGTTCTGGATCGGCTCGTCGAGCTGAAAAAAATCAGCGCAGCCCAGGCGGAGGATGCGAAGCTCGTCAAAGTCGCGTCCCATCCGAAAAAAATGCCGCTCATCCAGGAGAACTACGCGATGGACGCGGTTCAGCGCGACCTGAACCTTCTGCTGACGCCCGAGCAGATCGATGACGGCGGGCTTTTCATTTACACGACGCTCGATCCGGCCGTGCAGAACGGCGCGACGCAGGCGATGGAAGCGCAGCTCGCGAAAATCGAGCATCAATCCGGTTTCAAACACCCGCTCAAGGCGAACTATCAGCCGCCGGCCGAGGGCGAAGATTCATCGATGCCGTACCTCCAGGGCGCGCTGGTCGCGATTGATAACGAAAGCGGCGGAATTCGCGCGCTCGTCGGCGGCCGTGATTACGCGCAGAGCAAATTCAATCGCGCACTGGCGCCGGCGAATCGCCAGATCGGTTCTTCCTTCAAGCCGTTTGTTTACACGGTCGCGTTCGCGCACGGACTTCTCCCTGGCGCGGCCGTTAGCGACGGACCGATTCAGCCCGGCGAAATCCAGGGCGCGGGAAATTGGACGCCGGGAAATTCCGATGGGACCTACGGCGGCGTCCAGCCGGTCTCATACGGGCTGATCCATTCTCGCAACACGATGAGCGTGCGCGTCGGCGAGATCGCGGGGCTCGACAACGTTCAGAAAATTGCGATGACCCTCGGGCTCAGCCAAAACGTTCCCCACGGCCCGGCGATTTATATCGGCTCGTTCGAGACCGACCTCAAAGATCTCACCGCGGCGTACACCGCTTTTCCGAACGCCGGCGTTCGCAAGCAGGCGTACATCATCGAGCGGATCGACGACGCCGATCACAATCCGATTTATCGTGCGGCACACGTGAGTGTCCCGGCGATGGATCCGAGCGCGGCCTGGATGACATCGCAGCTTATGGAACAGGTGCTGGTGAGCGGAACCGCGGCCAGCGCGAAGTCGTTAGGTTTCAAACTTCCAGCGGCGGGGAAAACCGGAACGACGAACGATTACAAGGACGCGTGGTTTGTCGGTTACACGAATGCGATCACGTGCGGCGTTTGGGTCGGGTTCGATCAACCGCAAACAATCATGCCGCGCGGTTACGGTGCCGCGCTCGCCTTGCCGGTCTGGACGCAGGTCATGAATAAAGCAGCCCAGCGTTACCCGGCAAAGCCACTCGAGCCCACGATGCCGCTCGCGACTGCCGCGGTTTGTTCGATCTCGAATCATCTCGCGACCACGGGATGCAATGCCGCCGGCACTGCCTACGAGATCACGCTACCGGACGACAAAGTGCCAACGGTCGCCTGTGAAATTCACGGCGGGACCCAGACGCAATTCGCCCAGAAATTGCAGGACCTCGGACAAAAGGCGACCACGCTTCCCGGCCGGCTTTTTCAATCGTTCCGGAAATTTTTCGGAGGCAAATGAGCCGGGTTACGCTCTTACGTTTGGCGGCGGCTTTCTGTTTCCTGGCCGTGGCGCTCGGTGCCTTCGGCGCCCATGCGTTAAAAGCGAAACTGGAAATGAACGGCATGCTCGATGTTTGGAATAAGGCCGTGCTCTACCATTTCCTGCACGCCGTCGCGCTGGTCGCGCTAGCTCTGTTCGCTGCCGGCAATCGCGCGACGTATTTCCTTCTCGCCGCCGGCATTGTTCTTTTCAGCGGCAGTCTCTACACGATGGCGCTGATCCCGCACTCGCGGGATTGGCTCGGCGCGATCACGCCGCTCGGCGGCCTTTGCTTTCTAGCCGGCTGGGCCTGGCTCGTCATCGCGCCGCGTGTCTAGTCTTCTGTAGCCGCGTCGCTGTGCGACGCGCGAGAGTCGCGCCGCCTCATCCCACGCCGCCCACAGGGCGGCGGCTACAGAAGAGCCGCAGACGCACGGCACTTGTCCCACCCGCCTTCGCCCTGTTATCCTCCCGCTGCTGATGTTGCAACTTATCCAGTCTCAGAAGGCGCTCGTCACGATGATCGTTTTCATCGCGACTTATTTCGCGTCGCTCACCATCGGCCGCCTCCTCAAACGCCGCGCGGGCGTGCCCCTCGGCGTGCTCTTCCAGCTTTTCTGTCTGACGCTCGCGTTTTACGCCGCGATGTGGTTCTACGGCGTCCAGGCGGATTGGCGGAATCACGTCGGCGCCGTTCTCTTTCTTCTCAGCACCGCGCTCCTCGTCGCACTTCTTGACCGCTATCTTTGGGATGCCTATTGGGAAAAAAAGCGGCGCGCGACTATTCCCCACTTTCTTCGCCAGGTCGTCGCGCTCTTCATCTATCTCATCGCGCTCCTGCTCGTTCTGAGCGTCGGCTATCACGCTGAGGGACAACTGCGGGGCATCCTCGCCGGCTCTGGGATCGCGGCGATCGTCCTCGGCTTCGCGACCCAGGATTTATTCGGCGGGATCATCGCGGGCATCGCCCTCCAGATCAGCAAGCCGTACAAAGTCGGCGACTGGCTCCATATCCAAGACCGCTTCGCCGAGGTCATGGAGATCAACTGGCGCTCCACTCGGTTACGCACCAACGACGGGATTTACCTCGACATCCCCAACTACCAGATCGCCCGGAACCCGATCATCAATCTCCATTATCCCACCGAGATCCACGCAATGCGGTTGCGCGTCGGCGTCGATTACGATGTGCCGCCCAATCGCGTGAAAGACGCGCTCCATCGTGCCGCGGAGAGCGCGGAAGGCGTCGTCCCTGAGCCGCCGGTCAAGGTTTTCGTAATGGACTTCGCCGATTCAGCCGTGATCTACGAAATCAAGTTCTCGATGGGCAATCATCGCGCGTATAACGACGTTTGCGACGCGATCCGGACTAACATCTGGTACGAATTTCGACGCCAGCAGATCACGATTCCGTTCCCAATCCGCACGCTTCAAATCCAGCGCGGCCCGAAGCGGACCGGCGACCCTCAAGCCGAAGCGCGCGCGATCCTGCGAAGCGAGCCGCTCTTCGATTGCATGAACGACGGTCAGCTCGCGACCGTGCTCCAGAATTCGCCGATTCATCGCTACGGTCGCGGCGAGCGTCTGATCCAGGAAGGCGACGCCGGCGATTCGATGTTCGTGATGCTGCGCGGCGTGGCGGCGGTGTCGATCGCGCGCAACGGCACGAGCGTGCGCGTCGGCGCGATGCGCCAGGGCGATTGTTTCGGTGAATTCTCGTTGCTCACCGGCGAACCGCGTTCGGCTACTGTCCGGGCGGAGAACGACTGCGAAGTTCTCGAGATCAGCAAGCCGATCATGGCGGAAGTGCTGCGCGAATCGCCCGAGTGTCTCACGGCTTTGAGCGAACTGCTCGCGAAGCGTAAACTCGAAGGCGAAGGTATCGTCCAGGAAGCCGGCCGCCCGCTGGCGCAGGAGAAAAAGGAATCCGAATATCGCTCCAATTTCCTGCGGCGCTTGCGAACGGTTTTCGAACTGTAGCCGCTTCGCTGTGCGAAGCGCCATTTAGGCGTTGCCAGTCCGGCAAACCTAACTACAGTGCCCCGCTTTCAACGGAGCCGTCATGACTTTTCTTGCCCTCGATATCCTCAAATACGGCGTGAACCTTTCCATGGTCGGCGCGGTTTTGGGTCTGCTGTTCGCCTTCCTTCTCATCAAAGCCGTCATTCGGCTTTCAGCGGGGAACGACCGAATGCGCCAGATCGCCGGCGCGGTTGAAGAAGGCGCGAAAGCCTATCTTAAACGTCAGGTTGTCACGATCAGTGTCATCGCCGCGGTCATCTTCGTTCTTCTCTTCATCTTTCGGGACAAGTTCACGGCAATCGGTTTCGTGATCGGAGCGTTTTGTTCGCTGGTCGCCGGATACATCGGAATGCGGATCGCGGTTCTGGCGAATACCCGCACGGCCCAGGCCGCGAGCCAATCGCGTTCCGCCGCGATGCGAGTGGCTTTCAACGGCGGCGCGGTTACCGGGCTTCTCGTCGTTGGTCTCGCGCTTTTGTCGGTCGGTATTTTTTACACGCTCGCGAACCGGTGGATCGGCCATGACCTGGCGGTAAAAAGTCTGGTCGGTCTCGCCCTCGGCGCCAGCCTCATCAGCGTGTTCGCGCGACTCGGCGGCGGCATTTACACAAAAGCGGCGGACGTTGGCGCCGATCTCGTCGGCAAGATCGAGAGCAATCTCGAGGAAGACGATCCGCGCAATCCGGCCACGATCGCCGACAACGTGGGCGATAACGTCGGCGATTGCGCCGGCATGGCCGCGGACGTTTTCGAGACCTACGCTGTGAGTCTAATCGGCGCCATCCTCGTCGGTGCGCTTACCCTCGGCAATTATCCGGCCGCGGTGGTTTACCCTTTCGTGCTCGGCGGCATCTCAGTCCTCGGCGCGGTGCTTGGAATTCTGTTCGTCAACATTGCCAGCGGAAAACCCGCGACCGTATTGATGGGTGCGGTCGGTGCGAGCGCGCTGGTCTCGGCGATTTTGTATTGGCCCGCCACCCACATGCTTTTCCCGAACACGATTAATATCGGCGGCATCGACCGCTCGGCGAACGACCTTTATTTCGCTTCCCTCGTCGGTCTTCTCATGACGGGAATCGTCGTGGTCATTACGAACTACTACACCTCCACGCATTACGCGCCGGTGCGCAAGATCGCGAAGGCGTCTGAGACCGGTCACGCCACCAATATCATCGCCGGCCTCGCGATTGGTCAGCACGCCACCGCGTTGCCGGTCGGATTCATCGGCATCGCGATCCTGCTTAGCTTCCATTTCGCGGGACTTTACGGCATCGCCATTTCTGTCATGAGCATGCTTTCGATGGCGGGCATCATTATCTCGCTCGACGCGTTCGGTCCGATCACCGACAACGCCGGCGGCATCGCGGTGATGAGCCAGTTGCCGAAGGAAATTCGGAGCATTACGGATGAGCTCGACGCGGTCGGAAACACCATGAAAGCGGTGACGAAAGGTTACGCGATCGCCTCGGCCGGCCTCGCCGCACTCGTCCTCTTCGGTTCCTACGTCGAAGAATTGAAGGCGCATTTCAACGCGAGCGGCAAGGCTTATTCGTTCCAGTTCTCCCTGACCGAACCGAAGGTCATCATCGGCCTGTTCATTGGCGGATTGCTTCCGTTCATCTTCACCGCCTTTAGCATGGATGCAGTCGGAAAAGCCGCCGGCGCCGTCGTGCGCGAAGTGCGGCGTCAGTTGACCGCGAAACCCGGAATCCTCCGCGGCGAAGACACGCCGGATTACGGAACCTGTGTCGACATCGTCACCAAAGCTGCGCTCCGCGAAATGATTGTTCCTGCTCTATTGCCGGTCCTGTTCGTTCTCGTTGTCGCGATGATCAAATCGCTCGGCCCAGTCGTTCTCGGCGGCCTTCTCGTCGGCACCATCGTCACCGGCCTGTTCGTCGCGATCGCGATGACGTCGAGCGGCGGCGCGTGGGACAACGCCAAGAAGTACATCGAGGAAGGCAACCTCGGCGGGAAGGGCTCGTTCGCCCATGCCGCCTCGGTTACCGGCGATACCGTCGGCGATCCTTACAAGGACACCGCCGGCCCCGCGATCAACCCCATGATCAAGGTCGTGAACATCGTCGCGATCCTGATCATCCCGATTTTCTTTTAGACGCTACTTCTTCTCGCTCTCGACTTTCGTGAGCTGCGAGGCGACGGCCATCCATTTGCCGCCTTTTTTCTCGAAGACATCGGTGCCGCGAAAATCGCCGGAGAATTCTTTCCCGTCATCGCTGCCGCTCATTTTCAGCATCGCGGTGACGACGGCGACATTTTCCCCAATCATCCGACACTTGAAGTCGCTCATCGTGGCCGATTTCAGGACGAAGGTTTTATCGGTCACCGATTTCACGTCCTGGGCCTTCGTCGAAACCGCGCCATCGGGTTCGACGATTGAGTAATCGTCCGCTTCAAGATTCTTGATGAAGGAGGGGTCGCTCTTCATGTAGGCGTCGAGCCATTGCTGCTCGATCGTCTTCAATTCGGCGTCTGCGCCCGCGCCGAACCCAACCGTCGCAAGTCCCAAAACCATGAACAAGGTAATCAGAGTTGTTTTCATGGCGGCGATTCTGGTTTGACAGAATCTGCCGGTCAATCCACAAGTGATTCCCCTGTCGGTGCGCTGTCCGGCGGGGAAAAATCCCAGCAAAATGGACGAACCTCGCGATTACCAGCTCGTCTCGGCGGACCAAACCGCGCTGAAAAAGGAAATCGCCAAGCCGGACCCGGGCGCGACGCCGTTCAAGCTCGTGGTCGATCCGGAAATGCGGTTGAAACTGCGTCGCGCGCTCATCGAGCTGATCGATTACCACGACGAGGCGCTGGCCGAACATTTCGCCGAGGGCAAACTCGCGCTCGAATCGTACAAGGAATACATCGAACTCTTCGCGCGCAGCCTGAAGGAAACGATGGAAAGCCGCGAAGGCGTTTCCTATTTGCTCCGCTCGGTCGGGTTCGAGGTTCCACCGGAAGAAATTAATCTGCATCCGGATTTGCGTTGGAAGAAGGGCAAGCCGGGCGGGTTCGGTTCGAGTTTGCTCTAAAGCGCTCGCGCAAAAACGCTTGTTTCCCTATCCGGGGAGTGACAACAATCGCGCCCTAACGACCCATGCCTACGGTTTTGCTCATCGAGGATGACGTGGAAAGCCGCAAAAAGGTGGCGCGCCTTTTCCATCGCCATGGCTGGGATGTCCTCGAAGCGCTCGAAGGCAAACCGGGGATCGAGCTGGCTTTCGCGAAACGGCCGGACGCAGTCGTGTGCGATCTCCTGCTCCCGGGGATGAGCGGGCTCCAAGTCGCTCGCGCGATCCGCGAGAAACTCGACCTCACGCGCATCATCATCATGGCCGGCCGCCGTTATGATATCGATCGCGATGCGGTCCTCGAAGCGGGCGGCGACGATTATTTTCTCAAGCCGCTCAAGTGGGATAAGCTCGCCGCCGCGTTGAAACGTCCGCGGCGCCGGCCGGGCAAACTCGCCGGGCGCGAATCGCGCCGGCTAAAATTTCATCCGCCTTCGACGCGGATAAAATTCTGGGGCGTGCGCGGATCGATTCCGGTCCCGGGACCGACGACGATCGGATATGGCGGCAATACCACGTGCGTCGAAGTGCGCACCAACGGCGACATCATTATCCTCGACGCCGGCTCAGGTATTCGCGAGCTGGGACTCGCCTTGAACAAGGAATTCGGCAACGCGCCGATGAACCTGACGCTTCTATTGACTCACACGCATTGGGACCACATCCAGGGCCTGCCGTTTTTCCTGCCAGCCTATCAGGCCAAAAACACGATCAACGTTTTCGGTTACCAGGGCGCGCGCGACGGGCTCGCCACCATTCTCGCAGCGCAAATGGAATTGCCGTTCTTTCCGGTGAGCTGGAAAAATCTCCCGGGCACGATCAAGGTTCGCGAGCTAAAAAAGATGGAGTTCAACGTCGGCAAAGTCCGGGTGCGCTCCCGATTTCTAAATCATCCGGGAATCTGCGCCGGCTATCGCCTTTACACGAAGGAAGGATCGATCGCGTTCCTGCCGGACAACGAACCGTTCGAGCCGTTGAAGCTGAAATTGGCTGAGCGCGACGGCGTGCATGCCGAGCGGGCGCGGGCCCAGGCCGTCGTCCAGCGCTCAAAGCTGGTCGAGTTCCTCAAAGATGCCGACGTGCTGATCCTCGATACGCAGTACACCGACGAAAAATATCAGGAGCATATTGGCTGGGGTCATGGCGCGCTGAGCCGCGTGGTGTCGCTCGCCCTTGAAGCGCGGGCCAAAAAACTTTTCCTTTTCCATCACGATCCAGCCCACGACGATCGGCAGATCGATGAGATGTTGGAACGGGCGCGTCTTTTAGTTGTGGAAAGCGGGCGGACGCTTGAGGTGGACGCGGCCCGGGAAGGCGCAGAAATCTGGTTGAGCGGACACGTCCCTGCCCGATAGTAGCGGCCCGTCCCGCCGCTGCGGGACTACGACAAAGCCTCGTGGTGTAATGGTAGCACAAGAGATTCTGGATCTCTTTGTCTAGGTTCGAATCCTAGCGAGGCTGCCACGTAAAAGACCTGCGGTCTCACGTGGCTTCGCCAAACCGCGTGAGCGAAGCTTTTACGCGGCGCGGCGATTACGGCAGATTCAGGGCGCGACGGACCGGCACCGTAAGATGTCCGGTCACACTTTGAAGATAATTTCTTTGGACGCGGGCGATCGCATCGGAAACGCGATCGGACATCACGCCGTCGATCGGGCCGCAATAATACCCCCGGTTTCGCATGACGGTTTGGAGCGCTGCGACGTAGGCGGGATCGCGGAGCAGCTCGTGGCCCGATTTAAAATAATAATAGACGCGCGAACCCCACCGCGGAAAATAATCGGTCTCATCCACGTTCGGCATTTGATGGAGACGGCCCCAATCATCGCGCGCCCCCAGCGGATTGATGGAATGGAAAAGCGGATCGTCGTCGGAAGCGCGGACAGCCGGCGCCGCCGACGCGAGCACGAGAACAGCGGCAGCACGGACGAGGCTGTTGATATTCATGACGGACGAAACTAATCACCGCTCTATCCAACTGGCGAGTCCGAAATACGATCGCGCGTCCTGGCGTAGCAATAACAGTCGCGTGGAACATCGGAGATGTTTGGATGCAGCGACCATTTTCGCAGGATGCCTTCCTGATGGAATCCGTTTCGTTCCAGGAGCCGCGCCGACGTTTCATTGTCACAATCGCACACCGCCCAAACGCGAAAGATGCCCGGCTGCGCGAATGCCCATTCGACAGTCGCGCCGACCGCTTCACTCATGTAACCGTGTCGCCAATAAGGACGCGCGATCAGATAGCCAAGATTGATTCCCTGATCGTGCCGCGCTCCAATCGCGCCGATCAGCTCGTCGTCTTCCCGGCGAAAGATCAGCCAGCAATATGATTTTCCCGTGCGCCAGCCTTCCAGAAACCGGTCGACTGCGTCACGCGCATCCCTCAAGTCGCGGTGCGGGCGAAAAGTCAGATAGCGCGTGACCTCAGGATCCTGGGCGTAAGCGGCGAAAATCAGGGCGGCATCCTCCGGTCGCGGTTTGCGAAGAAGCAAACGCGC
This sequence comes from Chthoniobacterales bacterium, assembly GCA_035644055.1. Lineage (GTDB taxonomy): Bacteria > Verrucomicrobiota > Verrucomicrobiia > Chthoniobacterales > UBA10450 > AV80. Next base: position 4,816 of record DASQPH010000108.1, on the reverse strand, counting down.
AGTCGTCATTGATTCCGGAGGTGTGAGGCGCGATTCAGACATCGGACACTTCGGCGCGACGTCGCGCCTGGAAGAAAGTTTGGAGAAGCGCGGCACATTCTTCGGAAAGGACGCCGCTCGTGATTTCGCTCCTGTGATTCAGCCCGGGCAATTGCAACAGATTAATCGTGCCACCAGCCGCCCCGCTGCGCGGGTCGGCGCATCCGAAAATCACGCGTCGCATTCGCACGTGAACAATCGCCCCGGCGCACATCGCGCATGGCTCTTTCGTCACGTAAAGATCGCAATCGTTCAGCCGCCAATCGCCGACGGCGGCTTCGGCTTGCGTGATCGCCAGCATCTCTGCGTGCGCGGTCGCGTCCTTCAGCATTTCGACCTGGTTGAAAGCGCGCGCGATGATTTTCCCGTTCCGGACCACAATCGCGCCGACCGGCACCTCTTCTTTTTCAAAAGCCTTTCGCGCGAAGCACAATGCTTCGCTCATGAAAGCGTCGTCCCCGGGCTGGTCGATCAAATTGTCCATTCAGAGAAAGGCCTAACGAGTTTGAAACAATTGGCAAATACGTCCGGTCCGCCCTAATCAGGCGAACTAATTGTACCATGAAAACGATTTGCGCTCTGCTCGCCATTTGCTTTCTGCCGTTCGCCGCGGCCAACGCGGCCACCGAACAGGAAGTCGTCAATCAATCCGCCTCGATCCTGCGGCAGTTCAAGCGGATGCCGGAGCGCGGCATTCCCCGCAGTGTTCTGCGCAATGCCAGAGGCCTCGCCATCCTGACGGTGGTCAAAATCGGGTTCGGCCTAAGCGGGAAAGGCGGCCAGGGTGTAGTGGTCGCGCGGACTGGTAGTGGGTGGTCCGGTCCGTCGTTCATCGGCACCGGCGGCGCGGGTTGGGGTCTGCAGATCGGCGCAGAGATTACAGAATATGTTCTCGTTCTAAACACTAACCGCGCCGTTCACGCGTTCTCGCGTGATGGAAATTTCGCCCTCGGCGCAGACGCCAGTGCTGCCGCGGGACCGGTGGGTCGAGACGCAGCCGCAGCCATAACACCCACAGCAGCGATATATACATACAGCCGGGCGAAAGGCCTCTTTGCCGGCGTTTCACTCGAAGGCGCGGTGATCGCAACCCAGAAGACGGCGAACCACCGATACTACGGCCGGCCTGTCAGCGCCGCCGATATTCTCAGCGGCAGCGTTCCTCCCCCGCCGCGAGCCTCGGTTCTCGGGAGAGCGCTGGAACGCTGACCCGCGCCCGGACAATTTTCTTTACAACCGCGCGTCTGCTTCGGCACGTTCGCAGACGTGCGGATGATCGTAGCCATCGGGACATTGTTCATCGGCATCTCCACCGCCCTTGCGCAGGAACAGGAACGCCGGTTGATGGATCGGCTTTTGAAACCCAATGCGTCCCTGGCGAACCCGGCGCAGAACAAGAAATTCTCAAACAAACAGATGGCTTCGTTCGATAAGCCGGCCCACACTAAGAGTTTTTATTCATCACGGAAACCAGTCGCGAAAACTTTTGCCGAAACCTACCGGTCGTTTACGCCTCAGCAATTTGCGGCCCGGCATTTCCGGGCGGGCGACTCGGCCGCCTACATTGCGTCGCGCTCACAGCCGGTAAAAGACGACAAGTTGATCGCGACGCGGGCTGCTGCCGCCGGCACCCGCGTGGCGCAGGAAAGCAACGAAGTCGCGCCGACGCGCGAATACGCGAGCAACCGGCCATTCCTCGATAAAGGCAAAAGCGCCAAATCGCTTCAGACGCAAAACAAACCGCTCACCATCGAGCAGGTGCGCGAATTGTTGAACAAGAGTAAGTAGCTTTCGGCTACGATACCCACCCGCGGCTCATGCAACCGGACGAAGCTCTCTCCATTCTCAAACAGGGCGCGGCCCAGATTATCAGCGAGGAAGAATTGCGCGCGAAACTCGCGCTCGGTCGTCCGCTCCGCGTCAAACTCGGCGTCGATCCAACGAGTCCGGACCTTCACCTCGGCCACGCCATCATCCTTCGAAAGCTTCGGCAATTTCAGGACCTCGGCCATGAAGCCGTGCTCATCATTGGCGATTTCACAGCGATGATCGGCGATCCGAGCGGGCGATCCGCGACGCGCCCACAGCTTTCACGCGAACAAGTGGCGGCAAACGCCGAAACCTATCGCGCCCAGGCGTTCAAAATTCTCGATCCGGCGCGAACGAAACTCGTCGCGAACGGCGACTGGCATTCCAAGATGGGATTCCATGACGTGATCCGATTGAACAGCATGGTGACGCTTCAGCAAATGCTGCAACGCGAAGATTTCCGGAACCGGATCGACGAAGGACATCCGATTCACGCCCACGAGATTCAGTACCCGATCATGCAAGGTTGGGATTCGGTGATGGTGAAGGCCGATGTGGAATTGGGCGGCACCGATCAGCTTTTCAATTGTCTGGTCGGCCGCGATTTTCAAAAACACGAAGGCCAACCGCAGCAGGTCGTCCTCGTTCTGCCAATCCTCGAAGGACTCGACGGCTCGATGAAAATGAGCAAGAGCCTCGGTAATTTTGTCGGGCTCACGGAACCGGCGTCGGAAATGTTCGGCAAGCTGATGAGCATCTCCGATGAATTGATGGCGCGTTATTATCCGTTGCTTCTCGGCAAATCGCTCGACGCTTCGGCCCATCCGCTCGAAGCCAAGAAGCACCTGGCTGCAGCGATCGTCGAGACGTATCACTCAAGCGCGGCTGCCGAAAAAACCCTGAAGGATTGGAATGCGCGCTTTAGCGAAAAACGATTGGCCGATGCTGAGCTGCCGGGATTTTCCGCGGGAAACTCGGATGCGGTCACGATCGTCGTCGACGCTTATTCGAAGGGTTTCGCGCTTACAAAATCACGCGCCGATGCGCGCCGCTTGATCGAACAGGGCAGCGTCCAGTTAAACGGCGAAAAGATCCGCGATCCCAAAGCCGTCGTCGCTCTCGAGTCCGGCCAGATTCTCCGTCTCGATAAGACCCACGCGGTTCGGATTTCCTAGCGCGACATCTGTACAACAGAAGAGCGCGAAGTCCCCCGAATTCGCGCTCTTTGCCTGAGACAGCAGTCCCTCTATGCCGTTGCCGTCTCAAACATCGAAAGCACCGGCGTACGCTCCACGACGGGCGCAGCGATACCTTCGAAATGGGCTCGGATGCTCCGCAACTCGGAAGTCACGAACGCATCCACAAAATGAAATCGCCGGTCGAGCCAGGCGAAAAGCTTGTTCTTAATCTCGTAATGCAACGCGAGCGTCACCTCCGTGCAGCTCGGCCGGATCTCGGTGAACTCGACCAGCCCCATCACGTCGAGATTTCCGCCGGTCGACTCAAACGCGAATTGGTCGGGCGAATCGCTCTCTACCGACAACAGAACCGTGCGCGCTTCGAAGCCCAGTGGCCCCCGGAAACTGAAATCCACGGTTTTAGAAGAAGTGACCGTGGCCTTCGTCACCATCACGAACTGCCGGCGATATGATTGGATGCTCGCGAGGCGGTGTTTGCACTCATCGAGCGACTGATTCATGTGCAGAGTTTTTTGTAGCAACATAAGGATTTAGGATTGTGCCAACAATTTGAGCAATCGAGGTGCCGACCAAATCTCTCCTAGGGAGAGGCTTCTGAAGGGGCAAAATTGTGTAACTTTGGTTTACACTTGTGTAAATTTTCCTCCGAAATTGACACATCCGGCCGTAGGCCCACGCACGAACGTTTTGCCCAATTCAGGGCTGCTTAGGCGGCCTGCGCGCGAGTCGCTTCGATCGTCTCGATCATCGATTGAAATATCTTCAGCCCGTCCGCGCTGCCGAGACGCAGCTCGCAAGCGCGGTCCGGATGCGGCATTAATCCGAAAACATTTCCTTCCCGATTGCAGATGCCGGCGATGTTTTCCACGGAACCGTTTGGATTCGCAGACGGATCGATTCGTCCATCGGAAGTTGAATAGCGCAGAATAATTTGCCGCCGCTCATTCAATTCTCGCAGCGTCTTCTCATCGGCGAAGTAGCAACCTTCCCCGTGCGCGATCGGCAGTCGCAAAAGCGATCCCTGCGGACAGCCGTGCGTGAATGCCGAGTCCGGAACTTCCACTCGCAGCGTCAGCAACTCGCAGATGAAATGCAGCTTCCGATTCCGCACCAATGCGCCCGGAAGCAATCCGATCTCGCACAAAACCTGGAAGCCGTTGCAGGTCCCGATGACAAGTCTTCCATTGCGCGCTTCCTCCACTACGCTGGCCATGATCGGCGAAAAGCGCGCGATCGCGCCGCACCGCAAATAGTCGCCAAAAGCAAATCCGCCCGGTAGAACGATTGCGTCGAAGCCGGCGAGCGATGTCTTCTTGTGCCAGACGTATTCGGCGCGCACGCCTGAGATTCCATTGAGCGCCGCCAGACAATCCTGGTCGCAATTCGAACCCGGAAACTGGATCACCGCGAATTTCATCTCACCACTTCGTAGTCCTCGATGACGGGGTTCGAAAGCAGATCGCGGCAAAGATCGTTCAACCGCGAGTCCAGGTTCGGAGTCTTATCGTCCACTTCAATCTCCAGGTATTTTCCGATCCGGACAGATCGTACTTCGGGCATCCCGAGATGTTGCATCGCGTCGCGCACCGCCGCGCCTTGCGGATCGAGCACCGTTTCCTTCGGCTTGACCACCACGTTAACTTTCACACGCACATGCTAGCGAAGATCGAGGGCGCAACAAGCGTTCAGCATCCGCCTACGCGCCGGAATTACGATTGACCTCGAATGACGGTCGGTGTCAAAAATGGACTCTCGGGAGTTTGCGATGC
>DASQPH010000107.1:0-11137 GCA_035644055.1 Chthoniobacterales bacterium | reverse complement strand
CACCGGCGAAACGATCACGATACAAACAATGCCTTCCCGCAGAACGATGAAGGCGGCGGCCAGGCCGGCGAGGGTAAGCCAGAGCGCGTCGAGAAAACTCCAGCCAAGGGTGCGGTTGAGTCGACGCCAAAACCAAGAGGCGAGCAGCCCGACAAAGAACGGGAGAAAAAAGAAACTGGGCCAGACAACGAAAGTGCTGATGTCCTCCTGAATGTGAGCGCGAACGAACCAATTGATGACGGCAAGCAGAAATCCGCCGATGCCATTTGCGACGAGCGCCCCGAGCAAGATCTGCAAGGCGGCATTGCGCGGCGGCAGGGGAGGCGGCGTTTCCAACATTGAAAAGGAATCTAGCTGCCTGACAGATCGCAGGCGATTCCTAATGCGATCGGTTGAATTCAAATGTCGTCGCGCGTATCATCGGGCCGTGAGAGGAGCATTCCGGTTTGTCACCTGTCTCGCGCTCAGCGCTTCGATCGCGTTCGCTGCGATTCCTCGGCAGCCACTCGTTCCAGAAATCGAGAAGACCGATTGTTGCGCGAAGATGAAAGCGGAATCTGCGAGCCACGATTGCGATCGTCACGCGCCGAAATCTGATCCGGACAAGCAATGTTGTGCCACCTGCGCCTTTGGTCTTGCTGGCATTGTCGCCGCGGCCACGCCGTTCGTTTATCCGCCGGTCGGTGACGAAAATTTTGCTGCTTATCTTTTGTCCGGGCATACCCGCTCACAACGGCCTCCTGTTCCGCCGCCGCGCGCCTGATTCCGTTCGAAATCACGTCGGCTCGTTCCGTGTTGCGGGACGAGGTGCAAGGAAACTCAACAGGAGGATTCCATGAAATATCTCTTAATGATCATAGCGGCCCTGGCGCTGGTCGGCACAGCGAGCGCGACTTCGAGCTCGGCTGATTGCGGCGGCGGCGGTGGCTGCTGTCCAATTAAGATGCCCTGCTGCGCAAAGTAAGCCGGGCTGATAGTTAAACGACCCCCGCTGGAGAAATCCGGCGGGGGTTTCGTTTTCAATGATTAGCGCGCCACGGTTCTTTGCGTTTGAAGAAAACGAGATGCCTCTCGAGTTGCTCACGATCGCTCAAGTCGGGCGCGGCTTTGGAAAGTGCATCCGCGAGCAGGTTCACCGCGCGATCGAAATCGCCTGACTCGGCATAGGCGGCCGCGAGTGTATCGACGTAGCCGGGTTCGTTCCATTTGCTGAGCTCGCACGCCATCGTGGCGTGTGAGAGGGCCTGTGTTGCGTTGCGTTGCGCTCGGTCGGGACACGTGGCCAGGAACCAAGCCAGCGCATTTTGGGCGTTGGCCGATCGCGGGAAGCGCTCGACTGTCTCGCGAAATTCGGTCCCCGCGCGTTTGTAATCGCGTCGTCGCTCAAACAGATAAGCCGGACCGAGAATTTCCCTGACTCGATCCGGGTCGAGCCGCTCCGCCTCGCTGAATTCGCGATCGGCTTTGTCCAACTCGTTTTCGGCCGCGTAAATGCGGCTTCGAACATCGTGAGGAAGCGGAAGCTTCGGATCGAGCTCGATCGCCCTGGTCGCCGCTTGCCCGGCTGCGGCCGATTGCTTTTCCATTTCCAGAATGTCGGCGCGCAACGCGTAGGCCAGGGCGTCGTCCGGGTCGCGGCGAAGCATTTCATCCAGATCGCGAAATGCGCGCTCCGGTTCGCCCAGCCGCTCGTAACAAACACTGCGCTCGACGAGGGCCAGTCGCGAATTCGGTTCCCTCCAGATCGTCGTGGAAAAATCGGCGATGGCATCGGGCCACTCCCGCCGCTTCTCAAACGCGAGGCCGCGGTAGTAAAAGCCGTTTGTCATTTCCACCGTTTCCCTGGCGGCCCATGGCGGACGATCTTTGCGGTCGTGAGTGCCGTCGAAAAAATGAAAGATGGCGGCGGAGACCGAGGTGCCCGGGTTGGGCGGCAGGACCAGGTTCAGGCAGCGGATCGCACGATCGAAATCCCCGTGGGCGTAGGCGCTGATCGCTTCCTCAAACAATGTCGGGGTCGTGTCCGCGCCGCCCAGATCCCGAACGGCAATTCCGACTTCGTATCGTGCCAGGCGCTGCTCCACCAGGGCGCGGTCTTTTCGTGACACGCCCGGCAAAGTTAGCGCCAGGTTCGCAAATTTCTTCGCCTGCTCGAAATCGCCCAGTTCCGCGTAGGCGGCGCCGAGCGCATCGAGCGCGTACCAGTTTCGCCAATGCGAGATCTCGCAACCTTTGATCGTTTCGTCGACCGCTTCGCGACCGTCGCGGTAGGCATCGTGGGGACAAGTCGCGCGAAACCAACCCAGAGCGAGATGCGCGATCTCGGCTTTCGGAAAACGCTCGGCGGTTCGGTGCAGCTCGTCGAGGGCGCGGGAATACTCCTGTCGGTAAGCGTAGTTTTGCGCGCGAAAATAAAGCGCCCAAAGAAACGACGCGTCCATTCGCAACGTCTGGTCGAACTCAGCGATGGCTTCATCGTATTTGCCCTGCCCGGTCAGGGCCCGGCCGCGGAGAAAGTGACCGGCGGCCAATTTCGGATTTAGATCGAGCGCTCGCTCCGCATTTTGCAACACATGCGGCCAATCGCGTTCGGCCATGGCGGCCCGGGCGAGCAGGAGATACGCGAAATCGTAGCCCGGCCGGAGTCGAAGCGCTTCATGGAGGTCTTCGACCGCCTTGTCGATGACCGCGCGATCCAGATAAATGTAACCGCGAGCGTAATAGAGCTGCGGAGCTTTGGGCATTTCGTGGATCGCATCCGTTATGTCCTTCAGGCCCTTTTCCAGATTACCTTTTCGCGCATACGCCGCGGCGCGCTGGATGTAGGCTCCGGCATGCGCCCGGTTCAAGCCGAGCGCCGAGTCGAAATTTGCGATCGCCGGGTCGATTTGTTCGTTCGCGGCAAAGGCCGTCCCGCGGTCGACATAATATTGAGGCTCGCGCGGGTCGCAGCGGACGGCTTCACTAAAGTCCGCGATGGCCAGGTCCCATTCGCCTTTGAACATGCAGATCCAGGCGCGGTTAAAGTACGCTTCGGTCAGGTTCGGATCTTTTTGGAGCGCGGTTGTTAAATCGGCCCGCGCCTTTTCATATTCGCCTTTGCGAACGTAGGCCAGGCCGCGATCGAACACGCTGTAAAGCGGCCGCGGATCGATCCGGATCGATTCGGTAAAGTCGTGGATTGCCTGCTCGTCGTTTTCCTTTTTCGTGTAGCACCAACCGCGGTTTCCGTAGACCAGCGCGCGGATGGTTGATTCCAGCATTTTGTGCGAAGCCGCATCGTAAAGAGCGATCGCATTATCGTAATGGCCTGCGGCCATTTCCCGATACGCGCGATCGTACAGGCGTTTCCCCTGGAAATAGCTGACTCCGCAATAGAGCGCCGTCGCGCCCGCGCCGATAAAAAGCAGAGCGACCGTTCCGACGATTAAAAGTCTCGTTCGGGGAGTCATGGGCGCAGGAAGCTGCAATCATCCCGCATCCCGATCAACGCCGGCTTCGACAAAATTCCGGTGCAATGAGAGCGTCGGTCGATGCGCGCAATGCGTTTGCATGCGGCCGGGCGGCGCTTGGCCGCTGACGAAATTCCGATCCCGCGGACCGGTAACGGACAACTGCTGGTAAAAGTCAGGGCGTGCGCGGTTTGCCGGACCGACCTCCACGTCGTCGACGGCGAGTTGCCGGAACCGAAGTTGCCGCTGGTGCCCGGCCATGAAATTGTCGGATGCGTCGAAGAAATTGGAGAGAGCGTTGAGAAGTTTCGGATCGGCGATCGGGTTGGGATTCCGTGGCTCGGCTGGACTTGTGGCGAATGCGAGTACTGCGCTTCCGATCGCGAGAATTTATGCAATCGCGCGCGGTTCACCGGCTACACGATCGATGGCGGTTACGCCGAGTTCACCGTCGCGGACGCACGCTTCGCCTTTTCAATTCCGGACGCATTCGATGACGTCGCCGCCGCGCCGTTGCTCTGCGCGGGATTAATCGGCTACCGCTCGCTCCGGAAAACCGGCGACGCGCAACGACTCGGCATTTACGGCTTCGGTGCCGCCGCCCACATCATCGCGCAGGCTGCTCGTTTTGAAGGTCGCAAAATTTTCGCGTTCACCCGCAAAGGCGATCGTGAAGCGCAGGAATTTGCGAGAAAACTCGGCGCGACCTGGGCCGGCGGATCCGACGAAGCGCCGCCTGAAGAACTGGATGCCGCGATCATCTTCGCGCCGGTTGGGGCGCTCGTTCCAGCAGCGTTACGCGTCATGAAGCGCGGCGGCACCGTCGTCTGCGGCGGCATTCACATGAGCGACATTCCGTCGTTTCCCTATCGCGATCTTTGGCACGAACGAACGATCACCTCAGTCGCGAATCTCACCCGAAGCGACGGTGAAGAATTCCTGGAGCTCGCGGCAAGAATTCCCATTCGCACGGAAACGCAAACCTTCCCGCTCGAGCAGGCAAACGAAGCTCTCGACGGGTTGCGGAATGGAAAGCTGCGCGGCGCAGCCGTGCTCGTGCCGTAATTACTTCCGCGTTTCCGGCGTGACCGTCAGCGTCATCCGTTTTCCATCGCGCTCTATCCCCACCTGCACCGGCACGCCGATCTTCACCGCGTCGAGCGCGTAGGTGTAATCGTAAATGTTTGCGATCTTTTGCCCGGCGAACTCGACGATCACGTCGCCACGTTTCAATCCCGCTTTCTCCGCCGGGCTCGCGCCGCGCACGCCACTCAGCTTCACGCCTTTCACATCCGTCGTATAATCGGGGATCGTCCCGAGATAGGCGCGCAACGTTTCGCGGCCACCGGCCTCAGATGAAGTGCGCTCAACTTTCGCGAGGTCGGGCCGCTCCGTTGTTTGCGCGAGATCGAGCACGATCTGCCGCGAAAATTTCGCGATCCGCTCCAGGCCCTCGTAATTGATCTTCTCCGCCGTGTCGGTCGGCCGGTGATAATCTTCGTGCGCGCCGGTAAAGAAATTCAGGACCGGGACATTCTTCGTGTAGAAACTCGTCACGTCCGTCGGTAAATACGGATCGTCTTGCAACGTCAGGTTGAATCCGGCGGCGACATTTCGTTTCTCAATCAACTTCCGCCAGGCGTGGGATGAGCCGACGCCCTGCATCGTGAGTTTGTTGTCGCGCAATCGTCCGACCATGTCGGCGTTCACGTAGGCGACGACTTTGTTCAACGGCACTGGCGGCTTTTCGCAAAACGCGGCCGAGCCAATGATGCCGATCTCTTCGCCGGACCACGCCGCGAAGATCACGCCGCGCCGGAATTTCTCCGGATCCTCGCTGCGCTCTTTCGCGAGCGCCGCCGCGAGTTCCATCATCCAGGCCGTGCCCGAACCGTTGTCGTCCGCCCCGGGATGAATTTTGTTTTCCTCGCCCGCCCGCTCGAGTGAGCTGGTGCCGCCGTGGCCGAGATGATCGTAGTGCGCGCCGACCAAAACGTATTCGTCGCTGCCAGCTGCCGGCTCCAGATACGCAATCACGTCCGAATCCGTTTTCTTCAAATGCTCGACGCCGCACGCGAGTCGCACTTTTACCTTCGGCAAGACGAAGCCGCCTTCCGCGTGAGGATTTTCCTGGTCGAGCGCCGTCTGGAGTTCTTTCAAATTTTTTCCGCCCGGCTTGAGCAGTGAATCGGCGGCGCTGCCAGTGATCGAGGACGCGATGATCCCGCTGGTCGCGGTCGTGTTGTCATTGTTCAACGCGAGCAGTTGCCCCGCGTTCGGCGAATTCGGCCCGGTTACGACGAGCACGCCTTTCGCGCCGCGCTCGCGTGCCAGCATCGTTTTGTAGCGCAGTCCGGAATAACGATTCAACTGCACCCGCCGCGCCTGGTCCACCCCTTCCGGCACATAGCGAAAGATCAGGACAATCTTGTCCTTCACGTCGAGACCCGCGTAGGAATCGTAGCCGGCCGCGCCTTCGCCGGGAACGACGAGGCCGTAACCGGCGAAAACAACTTCACCGCCCGATTCGCCGCTTTCGCTGAAGCCGAGCGGACGAAAATCGCTGTCGAGCTTCATGATCGTCGGCGATTTCGCGTCGCCCGCGGAAACTTCGAGCGCCGTCTTGTCAGCGATCACTTTTTCGCCGGCGTTGAACTGAAACGGCAGCGCGTAATTCTCCGCGAACGATTTCAATCCCGCGTCGCGAAAATAATTCGCGAGCCACTTCGCCGTTTCCTGCGCGCCGGGACTTCCTGTCATTCGTCCATCCCGTTTCGGGTCCGCCAGCCACTCGACTTCCTTTCGCAGATCGCTTGCTGTGATCTCCGGGTTGTAGCCGGGATCGGTGATCCCGGCCGCCGGCGACTTTGAAAGCGCTTCGCTTTGTTTCGTCGAGCCACCGAGCGCCGCCCGCGCCGCGGCATCATTCCAATCCGCGACGAATAATTGCGATTTCCCATCGCCTGTCCGCCCGCTCGTCCAGCAAAGCTTTTTCCCATCCGGCGAAAAGACCGGCAGCCCGTCGAACCCCGGCGTGAACGTCACCCGCACCGGCTCGTCCTCGCCCTTCGCGTCCACGATGAACAACTCGAAATTCTCGAACCCGAGTTTGTTCGAAGTGAAAATGAAATAGGCGCCGCTCGGATGATAAAACGGCGCCCACGACATCGACTTGAAATCCGTGATTCGTTTCTTGTCCGAACCGTCGAGCTTCATCGTCCAGACGTCGGCGATCATTCCGTTCTCCTCGAAATGCCGCCAGCCGATGCGCTGGCCGTCCGGTGAAAAGAACGGGCCGCCGTCGTAGCCCGGCTCGTTCGTCAGGCGGCGAACGTTCGAGCCGTCGGCGTTCATTATATGGATCTCGCCGAACCACGATGGGTCCTTGTCATAACGAGCGCGCTCATCGGCCGGAAGTTTTTCGAGCGGAAACGCCGAGCGCAACGAGCAGAACACGACCTGTTTTCCGTCGGGCGAATACGATCCTTCGGCGTCGTAGCCGGGCGAACGTGTCAGATTAACCGGATCGCTGCCGTTCTGCTTCGCGGAGAAAATGTCGAACGTCGCGTCGTAATCCCACGAGTAGCGCCGCTGTTTTCCGCTGGCGCGGAATTCCAGCTCCGCTTTTTGTTTTGCCAGAGCTTCGGGATCGGCCTGCGTCGAGGCGAACAAAACGCGATCCGTCCCCGGCTGGAAAAATCCACAGGTCGTTTTTCCCTGGCCCGACGATACCCGCGTTGTTTCGCCCGATTCCAAATCGAGAATGTATTGCTGGTAAAACGGGTTTGCCGCCTCGCGCTCGCTTTGGAAGATCAGCTTCTTTCCGTCCGGCGAAAAATAACCCTCGCCGCTCCGTTTCCCTTCGAACACGAGCTGTCGCGCGCTGGAAATGAAACGCGTTTCCTCCGCGGCATCGTCCGCGGCGGACGCGCGCGCCCACAAGATCAGCAGCAGGATCGATAATCGACAGAACAGCCGCATCGGGAACGTTCGTCTACCTGCTTTCCGCCGCCCGCGCGAGCAAATCGCGCACAGTGTCGTCGCTGAGCTGGGTAAAATCTTCGTAGAACTGGCCGACACCGCGAAACCAATCCGGCGCAAAGAGCGCGACCGTCTCATCCGCGGCTCGCTCGATTTCACCGAGCGTTTCCGGCGGACAAACCGGGACCGCGGCTACGATCTTCGCCGGATCTTTTTGCCGAAGAGCCGCGATTGCGGCGAGCATCGTTGCGCCCGTAGCCAAACCGTCGTCGACGAGAATGACGACACGTCCTTCCAGGGCCGGTGCCGGCCGGCCGTCGCGATAATCGCGCTCGCGCCGCTCGACTTCGCGCGTTTCCTTCGCGGTTACTTCAGCGACTGCCGTGGCGGCGAATGGCATCGCGCGCAGCACCTCCTCATTTAGAACCCGCACTCCGCCCGACGCGATCGCGCCCATCGCCAATTCGCGTTGGCCCGGCACGCCGAGCTTGCGCACCACAAAGACATCGAGCGGCAAACGCAGCTTTGTGGCGATCTCGTAGCCGACCGGCACGCCGCCGCGCGGCAACGCGAGGACGATGGCTTCCGATCGGCCTTCGTAATGGCGCAACTGCTCCGCCAGCAGTTGTCCCGCTTCCGATCGATCGCGAAATGTTGTTCGCATTTTCACAAACGTTCGGACGATTTTCGCGCGATGTCATATTGTAGCGACGTGAAACAAGACGACGACGACGCTTCTGATCAGCACGAACACGCCTGCTGCCACCACGAGCACTCGACCGCAGCACCCGTCCCCGGGGCCATCTACACCTGCCCGATGCATGCCGAGATCGAGCGTGATGCGCCGGGCGCCTGCCCCATCTGCGGGATGGCGCTCGAACCGAAAACGTTTTCCGCGGCGACTCTCGAGGATGATTCGGAATTAACCGACATGACGCGCCGTCTCTGGATTGGCGCCGCGCTGACCTTGCCGGTTTTCCTGCTCGCGATGTCGCATCTGTTTCCGAATGCGCCGGAGTGGACGTCGGGCGACGTCTCGCGCTGGCTCCAGTTCGCGCTCACGACGCCAGTGGTTCTGTGGGCCGGCTGGCCGTTCTTTGTTCGTGGCTGGCAATCGTTGGTCAGCCGGCACCTGAACATGTTTACGCTCATCGCTATCGGTGTCGGCGTGGCGTGGCTCTACAGTTGCGTCGCGCTTTTGTGCCCTGGCTTGTTTCCGCACCCGATGGCGCATCATCAAAAGCCCGGCCTCTATTTCGAGGCGGCGGCAATGATCACCGTCCTCGTCTTGATCGGCCAGGTGTTGGAACTGCACGCCCGTCGCCGCACCAGCCATGCGATCCGCAGTCTTCTCGATCTCAGTCCGCCGACGGCGCGCCTGATTGACGATGGAGATGAGCGCGAAGTCCCGCTCGCCGAGGTGAAATCTGGCGACAAGCTTCGGGTTCGTCCCGGCGAGAAAATTCCCGTCGATGGGTTCGTCGTCGAAGGACGGAGCTCGGTGAACGAATCGATGATCACCGGCGAAGCGCTGCCAATCGAAAAAGCGGCCGGCGACAAAGTGATCGGCGGCACGTTGAACAACACCGGCAGCTTCGTGATGAACGCCGAACGCGTCGGCGACGAAACCGTTCTCGCCCAAATTGTGCGGATGGTTTCCGAAGCGCAACGCAGTCGCGCGCCAATCCAGCGATTGGCGGACAAGGTGTCGGGTTACTTTGTCCCCGCAGTCTTGCTCGCCGCGCTCATCACGTTCCTCGCCTGGATCTGGATCGGCCCCGAACCGCGTCTCGCCCACGCGATCGTGAACTCCGTCGCCGTCCTGATCATCGCGTGCCCGTGTGCGCTCGGCCTCGCCACGCCGATGTCGATCATGGTCGGCGTCGGTCGCGGCGCGCAGGCTGGTGTGCTCGTGAAGAACGCGAGCGCGATCGAAGTGATGGAAAAAGTCACGACGCTTGTCGTGGATAAAACCGGGACGCTCACCGAAGGCAAGCCGCGCGTGACGAAGATCATCGCGACCGAAACAACCGAAGACGAGCTGCTCGCTGCAGCCGCCTCGGCCGAGAGCCGGAGCGAGCATCCGCTGGCTTCCGCAATCGTCGCCATCGCACGCGAGAAAAAATTGCCGCTTCAGAACGTCGCAGAATTTTCCTCAACGACCGGTGGAGGAGTTGTCGCGAGTAAAGACGGCGTCGAGATCGCGGTCGGCCAGCCGGCCTTCCTCCGCGATCGCGGCATCGATAGGTTGGAGGATCTTGAAGCGCAGGCGCGCGATTTTCAGGCGAGGGGCGAGACGGTGATCTTCGTGGGAATCGACAAACGCCCGGCCGGCATCATCGCAATCTCGGATCCGATGAAACGCTCGACACCAAACGCAATCCGCGAACTACGCGAGCTTGGCTTGAAAATCATCATGCTGACCGGCGACAACGAACGGACAGCGCGCGCGGTCGCGGAAAAGTTAGGGATTAATGAAGTCGAATCGGGCATTGCGCCGAAAGACAAACATGCGCGAGTCGAAGCGTTGCGTCGCAGCGGCGCCGTCGTTGCCATGGCCGGCGACGGAATCAACGATGCGCCGGCCCTCGCCGCGGCCGACGTCGGGATCGCGATGGGAACTGGGACCGATGTCGCGATCGAAAGCGCCGGCATCACCCTGGTGAAAGGCGATCTCAACGGCATGGTCCACGCCTTTCGACTGAGCCGCGCCGTGATGCGCAATATCCGGCAGAATCTTTTCTTCGCGTTCGTTTACAACGCGCTCGGCATTCCCATCGCCGCCGGCGTGTTCTATCCCTGGTTCGGCTGGTTGCTCAGCCCGATTCTCGCCGGCGCCGCGATGAGCTTGAGTTCCGTCTCCGTAATTGGAAACGCGTTGCGTCTTCAGAAGGCGGAGTTGTGATTCTTTCCGGGGAGCGCACGCGCCTCGCGTGCTGGCGATCGCGCCCACGCGATCGCGAACTTTTTCTTGCTGCGAAAGATTGTTTTGGCGAGGCGCCAAAACCAGCACGCGAAGGCGCGTTCGCTCCCCGGAAAAACATCGCAGAACTCGCGCGATCGATCTTTGCGCCGTAAAGTTTCGGCGTGAACCGATTGGTTCTTCTCCTTGTTTTGGCAACGGCGTTTTCAGTTCGTGCCGGCCAAATTGTTTTCGAAAGCAAACCGGCGCGCGCGCATCTCATCGAGCTTTACACGTCGGAAGGCTGCAGCAGTTGTTTACCGGCCGAGGAATGGATGAGCGGCCTGAAGAACCAGCCGCGGCTCTGGCAGGATATCGTGCCGGTCGCGTTCCACGTCGATTACTGGGACCACCTCGGCTGGCGCGATCCCTTTTCGTCGCACGCGAATACTGTGCGCCAGGAGGCGTATGCCCGCCATCTCGGCACGCAGGGTCCTTACACGCCGCAGATGGTGATCGATGGCGCGGTGGAATTCAACGGCGCTGATGGGCGCCGCGCACAGGAGGAGATCGCGCGCGCAGCCACGCGGGAGAGGACCGCCGTGCGGGTGACGCGCAACGGTGCGGGAATCAGGATCGAAATCGACGCGGCGCCGCGCGCGGCATACGTGATGCTGGCCGTGGCGCAGGACGCGGGCGATTCGCAGGTAAAGGGCGGCGAGAACAACGGACGGCGGCTGCAACACGTGGCGATTCTGAAGAGCCTGCGCAAAGTGGCGCAGGTGAAGAAGGGCGCAGGATT
>DASQPH010000106.1:0-3368 GCA_035644055.1 Chthoniobacterales bacterium | reverse complement strand
CGAGCCAGGCGGCGCTCCAGCAGAAGCGGACGTTCCCGCGCGCAAAGATGTTGGCGGCAATGCGGACGGTCCAATCATGGGGATTTCTGACGTCAAAACCAAGGAAACGCCCGATCCGGAAACCGAAACGAATCTCGCGCTCGAGATCGGGATAAAAAAACAGCCAGGTGCCGTTATCGACCATAACAAAGTGAAAATCCTGGTGTTCCTTTACGACGTTGTGAACGACAAAGACATCAAGCTGACTGATGCCGACGTGAGCAACGAATGGCTCACGTCGACACACGACTGGTCTGACTCCAATCCAGAGGTCCTTCTCGTACGTTACGTGCGCGCAAAAACTGGCGGCGCGTTATCCGAAACATCACTTTCCGAGGCGGCGGCAAAAGTTCGGCCCGGCCAAAAGGGTCGCGGCTCAAAAGGTTCCGCGGACATCGGACAACGCAAATATCTCGGCTACATCGTTCGCGTTTACTACGGCGACGACCTGCAGGCAGTTCAGGCGGAACCGGCGCGGCTTTTGCAGCAGTTTCCTCCTTTGAAAAGTCCCTCGGCACGATGACGCTATTGCTTCGATGCTGTGTTGCTTGCGTCCGAACCAGCCGGAGTCACACAGGCAATCTTCGAAGCGTTCTTCCATGGTTCTGTATTTTTCTTTTTGCCGCGGCAGCAGAAGCGCAAGTTCAGGTGGATCTCAAATTCAAGCGATTGCAATACATCGCTTACGAACCGGTCGTGGCGACAGTTGCCATCACGAATCTGGCCGGACGCGATATCGAACTTCACGACGCGAACGGGCAATCCTGGTTGGGCTTTGAGATCACGGGCAGCGAGGAACAGCCGATCGCGCCGCTCAGCGGTGCAAATCGGGAGGCGCCTTTGAGAATCCAAGCTGGCCAGAGAGTCACCCGCCAGATCAATCTCACGCCGCTGTATCCCGTCAACGAGTTCGGCGCTTATCATGTACGCACTAATATTTACTTCGCGGATCTGGGAAAATTTTTCTACTCTGGGACCCGAGTCTTCGAAGTCACGGACGCGCGGCCGATCTGGCAGCAAACCGTTGGAGTTCCAGGCGGCGCGGCCGCATCGGGCGATGTGCGCACGTATTCGCTGATGACCAATCGTTTTCCTGACCACACTTCTTTGTACGTTCGGGTGCAGGACAAAGACACGGGCGTCGTTTATGCCACTTACTCGTTAGGCCGGACGATCTCTTTCGAGCAGCCGCAGGCGGAGATCGATCGCGCCAATCAATTGCATGTTTTGCATTGCGCGGCTCCGCGCGCCTGGTCGTATGCCCGCATCGGACTGAACGGTGAATTGCTGACGCACTCTTCGTTCATGGAAACCAAAACGCGGCCCCACCTCGTTCATTCGAGTGGCGGCGAAATAGCCGTACACGGCGGCATGGTCGAAGCGCCTGCGCAGAGTTCGGGTAGCAAAGCACCAAAACTTTCGGCTCGCCCGCCCGGGGCGCCCACAAACGACCGATAATGCGCAGGAATTCTTTCCGAATCGGTTTATTAACTGCCGGTCTGCTGACGACATTCCTGGCATGTAGCTCGTACGCAGCGAAGAGAAGCAGCTCCGTCGGCGACGGCTCACCCGTAACTGTCGTGATCGACGCAGGACACGGCGGCTATGATCGCGGAGGGATTCCCGGCCAGAGCGTTTCAGAAAAAGACATGACACTCGACGTCGCGCAGCGACTTAAAAGTGTCCTCGCAGCCAGCGGTTATCGGGTGGTGATGACCAGGGACAGCGACGTCTTTGTTCCGTTGGGAACGCGGTGCGCAATCGCCAACTCCTACCGCAATGCCATTTTTGTATCCGTCCACTTCAATTCAGCAACGCGAAGGGGAGCAAGCGGCATAGAAACATACTTTTACAGTCGCGACAGCTTATCGCTCGCGTCGGCGATTCATCACTACGTCGCCGGGGGTGCGCCGTCAGACAACCGCGGCGTGCGTCGGCGTGGTTACTACGTCTTGCGAAGGACAAACATGCCGGCCGTACTCGTCGAGTGCGGTTTTCTCACTAACCCGACCGAAGCTGCGTACGCCCAGAATGCTTCTTATCGTCAAAAACTTGCCGAAGCGATTGCAGCCGGAGTGGGCAGACGCAATTCCGTTGGCAGCTCCTTTAGTACGACCCGAGTGGCGACAGCCGAAAGTATCCCGCTGCAACCGTACATCGACCAAACCAAGGTAACCAAATCCAAAAAGAGCCGCTCGAAGCGCTCGGCCAAGAAAAGCACTCGAAAAAAGAAGAAGACTTCATCGAAACCGGCCGACATGGAAACGCGCGTCGCGTCATCGGATCGGGAGGGCTGATTGGACCTGCCAATTTTGACGTCGGCGCAGATGCGCGCTGCAGAGCAGGCTGCATTTGCAAACGGCGTGCAAGTCGAGGCGCTGATGAACAAGGCCGGCGCCGGTGTCGCTCAGGCAGTCACGAAATTTTTCCAGAAACCCGGTCGATGCATCGTATTCGCCGGAAAAGGACATAACGCAGGTGATGCCTTATTCGCCGCGCAGTGTTTAGAGCAGCGCGGATGGACAATCGAAGTGCGTCTCGCTTTCAAAGAAGCTGATTGCAGTGATCTAATGCGCAAGAAGCTCGCAGACCTGTGTCGGAGACCGCCTGAGATTTTGGGCGCTGTGCCATCGGAAACGGCGAATGCAGATCTGGTCGCCACGCTTATCGAACTCTCACCGGACGCTACAGAGCAGACAGCCACGACGCAGAATACAACCGCCACAGAAGCGTGTTCTGGCGTTGCTGCTCCGCTAATTATTCTGGATGGTTTGCTTGGTGTCGGCGCAAAACCACCGCTCCGCGAGCCGATCCGCGCTGCTTGTCGCGCCATCAATCAACTGCGAAGAACAAAGGGGGCCTACGTCTTTGCGGTGGATCTTCCAACCGGTCTCGATACTGATTCAGGCAAGGCAGATCGCGACTGCGTAGTCGCCGATTTTACCGTTGCAATTGCTTACGCGAAGCCAGGCCTCGTCGCTGATGGGGCGCTGAATTATGTAGGCCGGCTCGAGGTTGTGTCGCTCGACGAGTTGCGGCCGCCGGAAACGAAACCGAAAGAAATTATCGCCAGCCCGGCAGCTTTTCGCGGTTTGTTTCCCAGACGCAAATATAACTCATATAAGAATCAATTTGGCCGTATCGGCGTGGTAGCCGGCTCCAAGGGATTCGTTGGCGCCGCGCTGATGGCATCACAAGGTGCGCTCAGGGCGGGCGCCGGGTTGGTAGAAGTTTTTGTCCCCGAAGAAATCTACGACATCGTCGCCGGCGCGGCGTTTATGGAAGCGATGGTGAAGCCCGTCGCGTCGTACCGCCAGTTGCTCAAGGAG
>DASQPH010000105.1:0-2322 GCA_035644055.1 Chthoniobacterales bacterium | reverse complement strand
CCGAAAATCCCAAGGGCGAGCTTGGCTTTTACATCAACAGCAGAGGCGGCGGCGTTCCGTATCGGTTGAAAATTCGCGCGCCGTCGTTCGTGAACCTCAGTATCCTGCCGGAGCTTTTGCCCGGTTGTCTGGTTAGTGACGTGCCCGCCGTGCTCGGCAGTCTGGACTTCGTGATGGGCGAATGCGATAGATGATACTCATGCGATCGCTCCGAGGGATGAATGCCGTTTCACAAATGGTGTCGCGATTCATTCTCGTGCTCATGCTCGTGTTCGTTCTGGATAGCTGCATCGGCAAGCGAATCACCAAGGTGAACGTGGATCAGGTCATGGAAGGCATGTCGAAGAAGCAGGTGGAATCGATTTTGGGTCAGCCTACTTCGTCGAAGGCTGAGGACCCGACGATTATGAAGCAAACGACGTACGTTTATCGTCAGGGCAAAGACACGGTCACGATCGTTTTCAAGGACGACAAAGTGCAGTCGAAGGACAGCACACTCTCCGATTGATCCGCTGTAGCGTGCGCTGTCCCCAGCGCAGTTGTCCGTCCGACGCCGATCAGCGATTTCGCTGAGAGCGGCCGACTCCGCAGCAAAGCCGATTTGCCGCGCACCACTGCGCTGGGTTAGGTTCGACGATGGCAGACGCGACGCGCATCCAAATTCCCGCCGAGCTGGGGCGGAGAATGGACGCGGCGATCGCGCGTTATCCGAGCGAGCACCGTCGTAGTGCGGCGATGCCGCTCTTGCATTTGTGGCAGGAACACTTCGGGTTCATCGGCGATGAAGCCATCTTCTGGATCGCGGAAAAACTCCGCCTCCAACCAATCAACATTCTCGAGGTGGTCACTTTTTATCCAATGTTCCGCCAGCATCCGGCCGGGAAAACGCATATCAGGATCTGCCGTACGCTGAGTTGCGCGATGGCGGGTGGAATGGAAGTGATGGAAAATTTGTGCGCGAATCTGGGAATCCAGCGTCCGAGTGATGGTGAAGAAATGCACAATCCGATCGCCGTGAGCGCCGACGGAACTTACAGCGTCGAATTTGTTGAGTGTCTGGCTAGCTGCCACACCGCGCCAGTGTGCATGGTTGGCGAACAACTGCACGAGAAGGTAATTCCAAAATCCGCAGCCGACCTAGTCGGCGATCGGCAATCGGCAATCGGCAATCCGGAATTGGCGTGGCCGCCGCATCCTTTGGAACACCGGTTGGTCTATAAGAATATCGGCCGCCCCGGTTGGACTAGCGACATCGATTGTTACCTGCGCGACGGCGGTTACGAACTATTAAAGCAAGCGTTGATTCTGTCGCGCGATGACATCGTTAACAAAGTCAAAAACTCGGGACTCCGCGGCCGCGGTGGGGCGGGGTTCTCCTGCGGCTTGAAATGGAGTTTCATTAAACCGGACGAAAAGCGGCCGGTCTATCTCATCTGCAACGCCGACGAATCCGAGCCGGGGACATTCAAAGATCGCTACATCATTCATGAAGATCCGCACCAGTTGCTCGAAGGAATGTTGATCTCGTGCTACGCCCTTAATGCGCATACCGCGTACATCTACATTCGCGGAGAATTCCCGGAAGGCGCGACAATCCTCGAGCGCGCAATCGAGGAAGCGCGGCAGCACAATTTCCTTGGCAAAAACATCCTCGGGTCCGGATTCGATGTTGAGTTCTACGTTCATCGCGGCGCTGGCGCCTACATTTGCGGCGAGGAAACGGGTTTGATCGAATCGCTCGAGGGGAAACGCGGTTATCCGCGGATCAAGCCGCCCTATTTTCCCGCCGTGCTGGGTCTCTATATGTGTCCGACCATCGTGAACAACGTGGAGACGCTATGTAACATTAAACATATCATAGCCGTGGGCGGCGCGGAGTATGCGCGTCTCGGCCGGCCTAACAACACAGGCACGCGAGTTCTTTGCGTCAGCGGCGACGTGCAGCGTCCAGGTTACTTCGAAGTTGAAGTCGGCGCGGTGACGATGGGCCAGCTGATTCATGAGATGGCCGGCGGCTTGCGACCTGGGCGAAAACTAAAAGCCGTCATTCCGGGTGGTAGCTCCGCCAAAGTGTTGCGCGCCGATGAACGATTGAAGCTGAAAGAAAGACAGACCGACGGCTCGACAATTGAACGCGAAATCTCAATCGACGATATCCAGATGGATTTCGATTCACTCGCAGCCGCGGGCTCGATGGCGGGTTCCGGCGGCGTGATTGTGCTGGATGATTCGCGCGACATGGTTTGGGCCCTGAACAACATCAACAAGTTTTACGCGCACGAGAGCTGCGGCCAATGCACACCCTGCCGGGAAGGCTCGCTT